>NZ_PNCN01000030.1:0-95350 GCF_005886135.1 Pseudoalteromonas sp. S4741
ACATGTTATCGAAGTGCTGAATGAGAGACATAAAAAAATCCGATATTATTTCTAATATCGGATTTTGAAGCCATGGAAAGATCAGTCAAGTGATCATAAAAATATTCTTAACTGATCTGCATTAAGCAACTAGCTGGTTTTTTAATAACTTAATAAATAAAAGCTAGACTGATTTAGCTCAGAAAATACAGGCCATAACCAACCATTAATGCCGGTATGGCGGTATAAATTGTAGCAATAATAGCCGCTTTGGGTGTCATTGCAATGGCTGGGAAAAGCGCATCGCCATCGTTGGAAATGGTGTTTGCTGCTAAAGCACTAAACGGTATCACACCTTGAATGTATAACGTGGTGACAATGATTTGCGGCCCACAACCGGGTAAAAAACCAATTAATACCGCAATTAAAGGTGCTAAATAGGCATAATTTACAAACCATGTTTTTAAATCAAGACCAAACACTGTCACCAATAGTTCAAATAATATAAAGGAAGCAACCACCCACGCGGTTACAAAATGCGTATCTTGCAGTACTTTTGTGAATTGTGAAGGTGGACTGCATATATCCTCTTCTGAGGTTACTTCTTTATAGCTTTCACCTTTTGAAGATAACGCCCACATAAATACGGCAAACAACGCCATTAATGCGCCAAAATGAGTAACAGTGATTGTGGTGTACTGTCCAAATTGGCTCAAATCAATATTAAAAGCGAGTAAAAAGGCAGTGAGTAACCCCGGAATAATAGCGATGTACCAAATAGGCTTACTGAGCGTAATTATTTTCGTCGGTAAAAGGGTAACTTGTGGTGTGTGCTTTTGATCAGTTGGGCATAAGTAGCCTGTTTTATGAAGTGTGTTGACGATTAAACCCGTTACTGAGCCAACCACAAACCCTATTGCCATGATGGTTAAACCCTCGGTAGGGCGAGTCGCTAATAATAAAAACGCGGCATCACCCATAGTGGCCGTTAATACGGCAACAATTGCGCCAAAGCTTGCTTGGCCTTTTGTAAATTGAGTCACCACAATAATCGCGCCACCACAGCCCGGTAACATACCTAAAAAAGCAGCAAAGCTGACCTCTAATACCGGTGACTTAGCATTAAGGTAACGAAGCTCTAGTTGGGGTAAATGATCAATCGCGTAGTAGTAAATAAATAAGGTCGCAGCAACAAACACACTGACTTGAAAAAAAGCATCACTGAGCGCAGTAATTGTTATGGCGCGTAAGCTGGGCAGGGCTAAACAGGCTAAAATTAACAGAGGTAAAATTAGGCGTTTATTTTGATGAAAAACACGTTTTGCAGCTGGCGAAATAACTCCTAAATGGGATGTTAAAAACATACAGTACGACCTAACTAAAGAATGAGATCGCACTGTACTATTTTATTAAATGATAATCAATATCATTTGTATGTTGGCCAGTAGTTACTTTTTACGTTGAAACTCTGAGTTTTCATTCCACGTAGGCCACTGAGTTTGTTGTGAAATATCAAATCCTACTTTATAAAATAATTGTAAATCTTGAACCGCACCTGATAAATCCCACTCATCACGGTATCTATCACAAGGTTGGTGGTAACAACCACGCAGTACTAAGCTCATACGCTTACGGTAATTTGCAGTTTCATCGTCAAACGCTTGTGTACCGCCACCGGCATACATGGCAGGAACACCCATATTAGCAAAGGCAAAGTGATCTGAACGGTAGTAACCACCTGAAGATGGTTTAGGGTCGCCCGATACCGTTCTGCCTTGCTCTTTGGCCGCAGTTGCTAATAGCTCATCCATTTGTGATTTACCAATACCCACCACACTAATATCTTTTACTTTACCTAATAGGTTTAAGCTGTCCATATTAATATTTGCAACGGTTTTATTAGCTGGAATAACTGGATTCGCAGCATAATATTTCGAGCCTAATAAACCTTGCTCTTCAGCGGTTACCGCTAAAAAGGTCATTGAACGGTCAGGGCGTTTACCTAGTTTGGTAAAGGCTTCGGCAACTTCTATCATACCGGCTGTACCTGTTGCATTATCGTGTGCGCCGTTATAAATTTGATCGCCTTTACGGTTTTTATCCGTTCCTAAATGATCCCAATGCGCAGAGTAAATAATATGCTCATCGGGTGTTTTACTACCAGGAAGAGTGGCAATAAAGTTATAAGATACCGATTTTTTGATGGTGTTTTTTACATTCACAGTGGCTGTTAAATCGCCCATATCAACATGGTAAGCACCTTTGGCAGCGTTTGCTTTGGCGGTTTCAAAGTCAAGGCCTGCTTTAGAAAAAAGCTCTTTTGCTACATCAACAGTAACCCAACCTTCAACAGCAACACGGTCCATATTATTGTTTTCTTTTACGAAACCAAATTGCTCGCCACTCCATGAGTTCTCAACCACAGACCAAGGGTAAGACGCTGGAGCAGTTTCATGAATAATAATAGCGCCTGCAGCACCTTGACGGCTTGCTTCTTCGTATTTGTAAGTCCAACGGCCGTAATAGGTCATTGCATCGCCGGTGAATAAAGCTGGATCTTTAGTTGCAAAACCCGGATCGTTTACCAGCATAACAACGGTTTTACCTTTAACATCTAGGCCTTCGTAATCATTCCAGTTATATTCAGGTGCGTTAACACCGTAGCCCACAAATACAAGCTCCGAGTTTTCAATTCCTTCTTGCGCACTAATACGGCTGCTGCCCATAACCATGTCTTTTTTGTATTGGTAGTCTTTACCGCCAATATTAAGCACCATATCAGAGTCTGCTTCTAACGATACAAGCGGCACTTCTTGGAAAAAGCTGTCGCCATTACCCGGATTAAAGCCTAAAGCAGTAAATTCTTTTGTTAAGTAATCAAGCGTAAGCTTTTCACCTTCAGATGAAGGAGCACGTCCACCAAATTCATCAGAAGCTAACACTTTTACATGCTTAGCAATTTCATCCGCTTGAATGCTGTTGTAGCCTTTAGCGACATCATCAGATGTAATACTTGTTGTTGCACAGCCGGCTAAAATTGCCGTTGTGATTAGGGTCAAAGAAAAATAACGTTTCATATTGGCTCTTTTTTTGTTCTAAGTGACGTTAGTATATGAACTTCTGTTAATTAGAACCAGTTTTTGCGGTAAACTGTTGCTGATAAAAATGTACAGTAAAGGTAACAATGAAGCGTTTTACTCCCCCAGAACAATTTCAAGTAACGAGTCTATATGGAGGTGCATTTGAGCACCTTCGTCAGCTGTTTAAAATAGATCAGCAAACAGACTGGCCTGAGCCTGCGTACTTTACCCCGTATTTAAACGCCATCAATGCTAATAATCTCCCCATTCGTTTTGTTGATGATGCCAAGGTTGATTTTGCTGAGCGCTATTATGAACAAGTCATTTTTGAAACAGGGGACGTGCCCACCCGACAACAAAACTGGCATGATCTGTTTGGTGGTTTTATTTGGTGTTTATTTCCAAAAACAAAAGCCTTAATAAATCAGCGCCATGTAGACGAAATAGCCGAGCATGGATTAAAACAGCGTAGCAAACATCGTAACGCTTTAACCCTGTTTGACGAATGCGGTGTGGTTTTAGCTATTAGCGAATCACAGTGGAAAGAGTGGTTAAGAGATCATCAATGGAAAACAGCCTTCATCGAACATAGAGAGCTGTGGGGTAAAACCATTGCGCCTTTTATGTTTGGCCATGCTAACTACGAAATGTTGACTAAACCTTATATTGGACTGACTGGCAAAGCCTTATTTGTAAATGTACCGGATGAAATATTTTGTAAAGATTTAGTAACTCAATACCAGTACCTAGATCAGCGCATTTATGAGATGATTAAAACTGATGATTGTTTAGCCGATAACAAACAGCTTTCACCTTTACCTTTATTAGGTGTTCCTGGTTGGTGTGATGAGAATAACAATCCATCATTTTACGATAACACGGACTATTTTAGACCGAAACGAAGGACACGAAAATGATAGAAGTTACCGCGCTTAAAAAGAAGTTTAAGCTCACTAAAGATCATAAAAAAAATAAAATAGATGATATAGACCCCCGTGAAGATAAAGATTATTTTCACTCGGTTAAAAATGTCAGCTTTAGCTGTGCAAAAGGCGAAGTCTTAGGGCTGTTAGGGCCTAATGGTGCGGGCAAAACCACGACATTAAGAATGATCTCTACCGCTTTAAAACCTGATGATGGCAGTATTACTATTGCAGGAAACGACATAATTAAAAAGCCACTTATTGGGCGCAAGTGTATTGGTTTTTTATCCGGCTCTACTGGTTTATATGGTCGTTTAACGGTAAAAGAAAACATAGAGTATTTTGCAAAACTGCACGGCATGAGCAAGCAGGCTATTAAGGCACGCTGTGAAGAGTTATTTACCTTACTCGATATGCATAAATTTATTGATAAGCGCGCTGAGAACCTATCAACCGGCATGAAGCAAAAAGCCAACATTGCGCGTGCTGTGGTACATCACCCAGACGTTGTTATTCTCGATGAGCCAACTACCGGTCTCGATATTATGACCACCCAAACGGTGATCAACTTTATTAAAGGCTTAAAAGCACAAGGTACTCCTGTTATTTTTTCTACGCATCATTTAGATGAAGTTGCGCTTTTATGTGACCGCGTTGCGGTAATTAATGAAGGCGTTAGTTGTTTTGATGGCACGCTTGCTGAATTTAAACAGGAAGGCAACAGTGAAGAATTAAATCAAGCGTTTATGAACATATTAACGGAGAAACATGATGTTTGAAGTATTTAAAAAGGAATTAACAGAGCTATTACGCGATAAAAAAACCTTATTGTTCGTGGTGATATTTCCTATTGTGGTTTTTCCGTTGTTATTTGCTGTGGTTGCGTTTATATCCTCGCAAGCTGCGCTTGATGCTGAACAAAAAGTAAATACCTATGTGATTATCAATGGCGACTATGCACCAGAATTTTCTGATAAAGTGTTTTATCACAAAAGCTTTGAGTTATATAAAGGTGATAAAACTTTCAACAGTGTTGAGGAGCTAAAAACAGGTGTTAATGCCGGCGATATCGACATGGGTATATACCTGCCAAGCGATGCAGTGCAAACATTAAATGAGCAACAGCAAAGCGAATGGCAAGTTGTATTTAATGACTCAAAATCAATTAACTTCTTATTTGAGCGTGTCAAAGAGCTTGCTAAAGAGTACAGCGATACTTTACAAGAAAGTAAACTATTGAGCTTTGGTATAGATAAAAGCGCACAAGAAGCTATTTTAAAGCCAGTTAATGTGGTTAAAGTAGATACTGCCGATAAACGCGAAAACCTAGGTGAAAAAGTGGGTGGGTTTTTACCTTATTTACTTATCCCGTTAGTACTGGTAGGCGCAACGTATCCGGCTATTGATTTAGGGGCCGGTGAAAAAGAACGAGGTACCTTAGAAACGTTATTACTTACGCCTATTACTCGTACTGAGCTAGTATTGGGTAAATTTATTACTCTATTAACCACGTCAATTGCATCAACCACGATAACCGTAATTAGTATGGGGTGTTGGATAGCCTTAGCGCTGGCATTTGCTGATCTTGAATTTATTAAAGCCGCTTTTAGTACATTGGCTATCACAGACTTACTGATGATTTTTGTATTATTATTGCCTATAGCAGCAACCTTTTCTGCATTAGCTCTGGCAATATCAATCTATGCACGCTCGTTTAAAGAAGCGCAAAATTACATGACGCCATTAAGCATGGTCGTGTTTTTCCCGATTATTATTTCAATTATGCCTAATATGGAACTGAGCTCGAAAACGGCGTTTATTCCGGTGACTAACGTCGCTTTAGCGATTAAAGAAATTGTTAAAGGCACCGTCGATTACACGCTGGTGGGATTGATATTCCTAGCAACAGCATTCATCGCTGGGGCACTACTGGCATTTTGTGTGAAATGGTTTAACCGTGAAGATGTACTATTTAGGTAAAATAATATAGACCATAAAAAAGCATCACGTGAGTGATGCTTTTTTAGAAGCTATATATTTAAGGCAGTTTGAATTATGTAATTAAATAGTTAAACTTTATTATCATAACTATGGACTAAGCAAACAAGGATGGATTCTTGTAAATACCGCTTTTTTATCTCTCACTATTGAGTATGAGCTGCACTTTTTGCTCGCTAACATACACAACACCATTACGCGCAAAAACTATTCAGCCAACTACCCAGGTAGGCACATGGCAAAATAAAGACGAATACGGCGATGGCGTGCCTAATGAACAGGATGTTTATCCGTTTGATGCAAATTTATCGGCAGCGACTTATTTTCAAGAATCAGAATTAAACGATAATCTAGGCAAAGCTGAAAACTTAAACTCAGAAATACCGTATTTTGTTTCAGGTGTAGTACAGCAAACACAAGATTTAGATTTGTTTAAGTTCTCAATAAATAAGGCAGAGCGGGTATCAGTTGTACCTAATACAACGAACTCAAATTTTAGACCCACTTCACTGAGCGAAATTCGAAAGTAAATAAAAGATATATTAAAGTAGCTGTTGTTGGGTGTTTTTAATTTAGGTAGTAAGGTTGATATGCAAGATTTAGTATACAAGTATGGACAAAGAGTTATTTCTTTTCTGATCGTTATTACATTGCTCGTTAATTGGGAAATGTATTCAATTATAGGGGCGGTTAGATTGACGCTTGCAAATAACTTGCTAATAATTATATGGATTATTCTTTTATTTACCTTTGCCGTGCAGCAGCAATTAATGAGTGTTCTCGTTTAGCCGTGTTCCGAGGTGCTATACAACTTAGGCTACGCGTTTTAAAATAAGCCCAGCGTACCCGCATTATGCTCGAACGGGATTTATTATAGATAAAGATGACGACCATTTTTACTATATGTCTAAACGTATCGCTTAAAAGCTAATTGCTCCAATTTTAGGCGTTTGTAATGGTAACTTAATTCTTTGTTCAGTCACTCTAAATAACTGTGTGATGATACAAAGATAAAACACTATTTTATAAGAGTCACCGCGGGTCATACTATGCACTTACTTACTAATAAAACATTGATGCTTGGTTTTTGCTTGTTACTAACAGGCGCTATTTTTATGCTTGTAGAGAATAGTTATTATCAATACGTTGATAATAACGGTTTATTGCATGAAAGCTTATTTTTGCCTTTGAGTATGCTGTGTTTTGCTTTGGGGTTATTTTTTGTGGCCAGTTTATTAGCCCGCAAAGTAATAGGGCTCTTTAAAAGCGCTAGTGGAGGTGGGCATTAACCGCTGTTGTTATTGCTCATTATTTAAGTTAGAGGGTTCTAACAAACTAAATGTAGGTAAGCGCCATTTAAAGCGTACCGATGCCATTCGAATTAAATAACCTACCACTAAACTTGCAACCACGCTGATATTGTCATCAATATTGTAGTGGTGCAGTGCTAAGTATAAACAAGCAACAATAAGCGCTACGCTTGCGTAAAGTTCATGATGAAGTACTAATGGCGCTTGTCGACAAATTAAATCACGTAACAATCCACCAAACACACCGGTTACTATGGCTGCAACTACACAAATTCCATAGTGCAAACCCATATTTAGTCCAACTTGGCAGCCAATTATACTAAATGCGGCAAGCCCTAGGGCATCTAGGCGCATAAATATGCCTTTAAATTTAACCACCCATTTTGCCAACCAAGTAGTCACAATACCGGCTAGGCAAGTGATCATTAAATATTCTGGGTGTTTTACCCAAGTCAGTGGGTAATTACCTAATAAAATATCTCGCACGCTGCCACCACCAATTGCTGTAGCACTGGCCACTAACATAACACCAAACCAATCCATGTTTCTGCGTCCAGCGCTAAGAGCACCAGTCATGGCTTCTGCTGTAATACCCATAATATAAACGATGGTTAAAAGCATGAGATGATCACTTGAAAATTTAACATGAAAATAAAAGTGCGATTGTAGAGATAAAATAGTGTATTGACGAGTGAAAAATTACATTAAAAACAGCCACTTTCAGATTAAAAAAACTAATGTTATAGCGAGGTGTGAATAGCCTGTTAATGCAAAGAAACCACTTGCTTTAGTGTTAAAAACAAAAAGGACAAATGACCGTAAAAACGCAATAAAGCCTGAATAAATTTAAGGGTGACAGGGCGTTATTGCCTTTTTTTGCTAGTTTTTAAAAGCAGTGTTAGCTAGAGCCACGTGCAATTAAACGCGGGGGCAGTAGAGTGCTTTGCAATTGCTCACCACGAATTAATTTTAATAAGTTCTCAACTAACATTTGCCCAGCAATAGTGGTATTTTGCTCTATGGTTGTCAGCGGCGGATTAATGTAACTGGCAATAGATATATTATCAAAGCCGATTACGGCCACATCTTTTGGTACGTTTATATTGGCTTCTTTTAAAGCCCGTATTGCGCCTATGGCAATAAGGTCGCTGGCAGCAAAAAGTGCATTAAAGGTAATGTTATTAGCAATTAACGAACGCGTGGCATGATAGCCAGACTCTTCAGTAGAAATAGCGTTAGCAATTTTACGATCATTAAGTGTAATACCATTTTGTTGTAATGCGTCTTTAAAACCATTGAAACGGGCAAAAAATTCAGGGCTATGATCAGAGGCATCGCCTATAAACGCGCAGTCTTTGCGGCTATGTGCCAACAAATGCTCAGCGGCGAGTTTACCGCCGCCATAATTATCACAACTTATGGTTAAATCAGGGCGGTTATCAACACTTGCTCCCCAGCAAACAAACTTGGTGTTTTGTTCAAGCAAGGTGTTAAATTTTGGCTGAAAATCAATGTAGTCGCCATAACCCAATAAAATGATGCCATCTGCACGGTGACTGTCTTCATAATCTGCCTGCCAATCAGCACTTGCCGATTGAAATGACACGAGTAAATCGTAACCCTCTTTAGCGCAGGCACGGGTAATACTGCCCAGCATGGCTAAAAAAAACGGGTTTATTTGTGACTCATCTGAGGTAGGGTCTTCAAACAACAATAATGCTAAGGTACTGCTTTGTTGAGTGCGAAGGTTACTGGCGTTTTTGTCTACTTTGTAATTAAGTTTTTTAGCAATATCGTGAACACGTCTTCGTGTTTCGTCATTTACCAGTGGACTATTTCGTAAAGCACGAGAAACTGTAGATTGAGACACCCCAGCATAATGGGCTATATCAAACGAGGTGGCTTTACCTTTCATCACTATTACTTACTAAAGAGGACAATAAGAGGCTATTCTCGTTTATTGATGGATTTTTTCAAGCTTATTTATCAATAAAGGCATTTTTTTATTGATTTTGGCATGACACCGGTGTCACAATAGGGGCGTTTTATCATTTTGTTGTCAAAACGTATTAGCTACCTTTATTATTTAAGGTAGCTTTTTTTACAGTGATAGCTGCTTTGAGGTGATAGCTCAAAGTAAATAAGTATCAATGATACCCCATTAAAATAATAAGTACTCATTACTTAAACAAAAGAGATAACACTATGGGTTTACACTCTAGCACACACTTTGATCCTATTCTGGTTGCCGATATTGGCGGCACAAATGCTCGTTTTGCGTTGATCACTGGGTTCGACGAATCAAGTAATCAATTTACCATTGAGCATAATCTTACGTTTCCAAGTGCTAACTATGGATCGCTCGAAAGTGCTACCGAGTACTACTTATCAACAGTGTCTCATATAAATCCTAAACGTGCGTGCTTAGCAGTGGCAGGCCCAATTAATGCAGGCCAAGTTCACTTAACTAATTTAGGTTGGCACTTTAGCGTTAATGATTTTAAACACCACTTTGATCTTACTCAATTAAGCGTTATAAATGACTTTGCTGCTTTTGCCTACGCAGCACCGTATTTAGACCCTTCACAAAATGTCACTGTTAAACCTGGTCAAGCGGATGAGTCTGCCAATATAGGTGTAATGGGTCCAGGCACTGGTTTTGGTGCAGCGTGCTTAGTTAGAACCGCACATTCATGCGCGGTGATGAGTTCAGAAGGCGGGCATATTTCCTTAGCAGCCGTTAATCAACTCGACGCTCAACTTATTCAAGAACTCAAAAAAGATCACCCACATGTATCGGTAGAAACGGTATTTTCGGGTCCTGGCATTGCTCATTTGTACAAAGCAATGGCTGCGGTTAAAGGGGTCGCCGCAAAGAATTTAGACGCTGCACAAATTAGTAGCTTAGCCAACAGCGGTGAATGTGAAGTGTGTGAAGCAACCCTTAATCAATTTTGTGATTGGATTGGCAGTGTTGCTGGCGACTTAGCGTTGGCCTACGGCGCCTTAGGCGGCCTTTATATTGGCGGTGGAATTTTACCACGCATGCAGGCTCGTTTACTAGAAAGTCGCTTTATTGAGCGCTTTTCGCAAAAAGGCATTATGTCGCATTACACAGGTCAAATACCGGTCACATTAGTAACACAAGACAACATTCCTTTAATTGGTGCTGCCGCGTGTTTGCATACGAGTCAACAGGTTTAATTACGTTGCATACATTTGGAAATAAATAGATGAAAAAAGTCACTATAAACAGCGTTGCCAGTCATGCAGGTGTTTCTAAAAAAACCGTATCGCGAGTACTCAACAATGAGCCTAATGTCAGTGCAGCTACACGCGAAAAAGTGTTAGCGGTATTTAAAGAACTAGATTACACCCCAAACCCGATTGCTCGAGGACTTGCACAAAACCGTAGTTTTATTATTGGTTGCTTATACGACAATCCAAGTAAAAGTTATATCACCCGTGTGCAAACAGGCGCATTGGCTGCATGCCAAGAAAACAACTATAACTTGTTGATTCACCCTTGTGAGCTCAGAGGTGAGGCACTTATTAATAACATAGAGCAGCTATTACAGTCATCACGCCTCGATGGTTTAGTACTTACGCCACCATTTTGTGACTTTTCAGAACTGGTTGATTTTTTAAAGTCGAAAAAAATTCCTTATGCTCGAGTGGCTTCTGCTATTTTAGAAGATGACTCTATTTCTGTTACCAGTAATGACGAGCAGGGCGCATTTGAGATTACCGAACATTTAATAAACCTAGGGCATACCTCTATCGCGTTTATTAAAGGTCACCCAGATCACAGTGCTACACAGCAGCGTTTTAAAGGCTACAGACGCGCACTGGCAAGCCATGGTATTGAATTTAACGAACGCTTAGTTGAAGAAGGTAACTTTAGTTACCATTCAGGGGTAGACAGTGCCCGTAGTATTTTAGATTTATCTCCACGTCCTACTGCTGTATTTGCATCGAATGATTACATGGCAGCCGCTGTACTTAAATTAGCCACTCAGCGCAACTTACGCGTTCCAGACGATATTTCTATTGCAGGCTTTGATAATGCGCCCATAGCGCGCCATATATGGCCAGGCCTAACGACCATTGCTCAACCTGTAGAAGAAATGACTAAACAAGCGGTTACCCAATTAATTACCCACATTATTGAGCCGCAAGAGTCGCCTTATAAAGTGATTTTAGAAGCAAAATTAATCACGCGTGAGTCTACCGCAGCCGTAAAATAACACCGCTTTTTCACAGTAGCCCGAGTATGAGTGACGCTTACTCGGGCTTTTTTTATCTGCATTTTAATCTTCATTATTTTCCACTGATATTTCATTAAAAATTCACGTTTATTTATTGTTATGTTAAAAAAAAGAACTATTTTTATCACTAAGGGTTGACACCGGTGTCAGTGTCATGCGTTAATGACTGACACCGGTGTCAGGGTTGTTGTGAGAGGCTCCCTGGTAGCGTACCTTTGAACGGGTAAGTCAAAGATGCTCAGTACAGTTATTTTCGTGGAGTCTATAGTTGTTACTGAGCCTTTATCCTCTAACGAATAGAGATGAGTAAAATTATGTTGCACCCTCGAATTCAAGAAGTCACAGAACGCGTTATTGAGCGCAGTAAACAAACCCGTCAAGCCTATTTAGAGCGTATTTCGCACGCAAAAAAACAAACAAGAGTTCGTGCTGGATTAGGCTGTGGCAATATTGCTCATGTAATGGCTGCGTGTAGCAGCGATGACAAAGCGCGTTTAAAAGCAGACGAGGTGCCAAACCTTGCAATTATCAATTCATATAACGACATGTTATCTGCGCATGTGCCTTACAAAGAATACCCCGATTTAATTAAAAGCATTGCCACTAAATTTGACGCCACCGCGCAAGTTGCTGGCGGCGTACCTGCAATGTGTGATGGTGTGACCCAAGGGCGTGACGGCATGGAGCTATCGCTTTTTTCTCGTGACGTTATTGCTATGTCTACTGCGGTTTCGTTATCACATGACGTGTTTGATGGTGTGTTTTGTTTAGGAGTATGTGACAAAATCGTCCCAGGTCTATTAATTGGTGCTTTATCATTTGGCCACCTACCTGTGTACTTTTTACCGGCAGGGCCAATGCAGTCAGGAATTCCAAACAAAGACAAAGCACGTGTTCGTCAGAAGTTTGCGCAAGGACTGGTATCTCGTGAAGAGCTACTAGAAGCTGAAAGCGCTTCTTACCATAGCGCCGGTACTTGTACATTTTATGGCACTGCAAATTCAAACCAAATGCTAATGGAAATTATGGGCTTACACCTTCCAGGTAGCTCGTTTATAAACCCATACACAGAACTGCGTGATGGCTTAACCGGTAATGCGGTTGAAACCATGCTTAAGCAGCTTACTGAAAACAAAGATGGCCCGTGTTTAGCGGATGTGATCAGCGAAAAAACCATTATTAACGGCTTAGTTGGCTTGTTATCAACAGGTGGCTCAACCAATCATGCAATCCATATTGTGGCGATTGCTAAAGCGGCCGGTATTCAAGTTACATGGAAAGACATGTCCGATTTATCAGCGGTTGTTCCATTACTGACGCGTATTTACCCTAATGGCTCTGCAGATGTTAATCACTTTCAAGCAGCCGGTGGAATGGGCTTCTTAATGCGTGAATTAGCAGGTGCTGGTTACCTTCATACAGACGTAACCACTATTTTAGGCGAAGGCCTTGCACCTTACATGTGTGAGCCACTACTCGATAAAGACGATAACCTAATTATGAGTGATGCGAACGGCCCAAGCAAAGTTAAGTGGGTAGCGTGTCCAGAAAACTCACATGATGAAGAAGTACTTCGCCCAGTAAGTAACCCATTTAGTAAGCAAGGTGGTTTACAGCTACTAACGGGTAACTTAGGTAAAGCGGTTATTAAAGTCTCTGCGGTTGCAGAGTCTCATCAAGTGGTGTCGGCACCGGCTAAAGTATTTAGCTCACAAGGTGAGTTACAAGATGCCTACAGCCGTGGCGAACTTAACCAAGATTTTATTGCTGTACTTAAAGAGCAAGGGCCAAAAGCCAAAGGCATGCCTGAGCTTCATAAGCTCACACCGGTAATGGCAACATTACAAGATCAGGGCTATAAAGTGGCTATTGTTACCGACGGTCGTATGTCGGGCGCATCAGGCAAAGTACCAGCGGCAATCCATTTAGCACCTGAAGCGGTTGAAGGTGGGATTATTGCTAAAATTCATGAAGGCGATATTGTTACTCTAGATGCGCCAAATGGTATTTTAAAACTGCATGTTAGCGATGAAGAGCTTGCTAAACGAGAGCCGCAAATTAGCCAAGCAAGCCAAACGTTTGGTACAGGTCGTGAATTATTTACTGGATTTAGAAACATAGTAAGCAGTGCCGATTTAGGTGCAAGTGCTTTTGGACTTGAATAATAATTAGCCATATTGGGTAATGAGGAACAAGTAATGAGTATTGAAAAAATCTTAGCATCGGCACCGGTAGTGCCAGTGGTGGTAATCGAAAAATTAGAAGATGCAGCACCACTTGCAAGAGCGTTATATAACGGTGGCTTAAAAGCACTTGAAATTACACTGCGTACACCCATTGCAGCAGAGGCTGTAAAACTAATGAAAGCAGAAGTGCCCGAAGCTTATGTTGGTACAGGTACTGTGGTTGATAAAGCAAGCTTTAACGCATCAGTAGAAGCGGGTGCTGACTTTATGGTGAGCCCAGGTGTTAGCGATGAGTTATTAGCGCTGGCAAAAGAGTCTACTATTCCATTTTTACCCGGTGCAGCAACCCCAAGCGAAGTGATGAACTTAGCTGCTCATGGTTTCAAATTCTTAAAGTTTTTTCCTGCAGAAGCTGCAGGCGGTGCTGCTATGCTTAAATCTATTGGCGGCCCATTACCTGATATTACTTTTTGTCCAACCGGTGGCATTAGTTTAGCAACCGCACCTGATTACTTAGCACTTAACAATGTTATTTGTGTAGGTGGTACGTGGATGTTAGATAAGCAACTTATTGAAAATAAAGACTGGCAAGCTATTGAAACGCTTGCTCGCCAAGCATGTGAAGTTAATAGGAGTCAAAAATGATTAAGGTAGCAATTAATGGCTACGGCCGAATTGGCCGTAATGTATTACGTGCACTGTATGAATCAGCGCAAAATAATGAAATTAAAATTGTGGCTATTAACGATTTAGCCCCAGCCAATGTAAATGCTCATCTGACTCAGTTTGACTCAGTACATGGTCGTTTTTCACAGCAAGTAACACTTAAAGATAACACTATGCTAATTGGCGATGATGTGATCACGCTAACGCAAGAGCGTGACCCTGCTAATTTACCGTGGAAAGAACTAAACGTTGATATCGTACTTGAATGTACAGGGTTATTTACTTCTCGCGAAGCAGCTAATAAGCATATTGAAGCGGGCGCGAAAAAAGTAGTGGTATCGGCTCCTGGTACAGATATGGATGCAACGGTAGTTCATGGTGTAAACAGCGATGTAATTAATGCCGATAGCAATATCATCTCAAACGCGTCGTGTACAACTAACTGTTTAGCACCAGTGGCCAAAGCAATTAACGATACAGTAGGAATTGAACAAGGTAGCATGACCACCATTCATGCTTACACTAACGATCAAAATTTATCTGACGTATACCACCCAGATTTATACCGCGCGCGTAGTGCGACTCAATCTATGATCCCAACTAAAACGGGCGCTGCAAAAGCGGTTGGTTTAGTACTGCCTGAGCTGGCAGGTAAATTAGATGGCATGGCGGTACGTGTACCTACAATTAATGTGTCGTTAGTTGATTTAACGTTTATTGCTAAACGTGACACAAGCATTGAAGAAATTAACCAAGTAGTTAAAGCAGCCTCAGAAGGGCCAATGAAAGGTATTTTAGAGTACAACGAGCTGCCGCTTGTTTCTATCGACTTTAACCATAACCCAGCTTCATCTATTTTTGATGCAACGCAAACACGTGCTGATGGTAAATTAGTTAAAGTAATGGCGTGGTACGACAACGAATGGGGTTTCTCAAACCGCATGTTAGATCAAGTTAAAGCGCTGGGTGCCTATTTATAAATTTTCCGTGTAGTTAATTTAGCTTTATCCAGCCAAGCCACGCATTGCGTGGCTTTTTTGTGTTTTAGTTAGCCCAAAATTTGCTAGAATATGCGCACTAGAATAGGGACTGCATATTATATTAAGGAAAATAATGCTAAAACACGCCACTAAAAAAATATTTCGCACCAGTCAGTTGCAAATTGGTGAGGGTAATATCAGCGGTTATATTGCTTGCTTTTTGGCGATATTAAGTTGCTTGGGAGTGCTTGCATTCCACTTCCCTGAATATTTAACGACTCCAGAATTGCGTAAAAGTTATAGCGTCGAGTTTTTACGTCAACTTATGTTTGTTGCCCTTATTATTTCAGGAAGCCTGGGTTTACTTAATTTTGTACGAAATACCAATAAGCGCTTGGGGGCGACTGCGTGGTTTTTTATTGTACTAGCAATTGGCTTTGGCGGCCCGAATGTTGAAGTGAATGACTTTGCCGATAACACCCCATATATTGGCTTAGATTGGTTTATATTAGACTTATTAGGCTCAACCTTAATTTTTATTTTAATTGAAAAACTGCTTCCGCATCGAAAAGAGCAAAAAATACTGCGTAGTGAATGGCGCGGGGATTTAAACCATTTCTTTGTCAATCATCTAATAGTGGGCTTTGTATTACTTGTTACTAATCATTTTGTGCATTATGGTTTTGGTTGGGCGGTGTCGAGCACATTACAAGGTTACATAGCGCAAATGCCGTTTGTACTGCAGCTATTTTTAATTATTTTGGTGGCTGATTTAATGCAGTATTGGACACATCGTGCGTATCACGAAGTCCCCTTTTTATGGCGATTTCATGGTGTGCACCACAGTGCCAAAGAAATGGATTGGCTCGCAGGCTCTCGTCAGCATATTTTAGAAATACTGGTTACCCGTAGTTTAGTGTTAACGCCTATATTTGTGCTGGGTTTTTCACAGCAAATTATTAGTTTGTACGTGATTATTGTAGGCTTTCAAGCGGTATTTAATCACGCTAACGTAAATGTAAAATTTGGGTGGTTAAAGTATTTTATGGTTACACCGCAGTTTCATCATTGGCATCACGCATCCGACAAAGCCGCCATTGATCGAAATTATGCAGCCCATTTTTCGTTTTTAGATTACTTGTTTGGTACTGCAGTAAAAGGGCAAGCAGAGTGGCCTAAAGAATATGGGGTTGTGGGTGATTACATGCCTGTAGGTATGCTAAAGCAACAAATTTACCCGTTTAAAAAACAAAAATAGTGTTCAATTTTAGCTTGCGGCCATAATATTAATGGCCGCATAACCACTATAAAAAGTCAGCTAATGCGCTAAGTGTTGGCCGCTGTGCGATATTTTCGCTCATGCATTGCTGCGCAATATGTTTTAAGTGCATGACTTCAGCGCTTTGCTCTTGGCAGGTTGTGAGTAAATCCTCGATTAAACACCCCAAAGCACGCACTTCTATTAACTGCATTTGTTGACGTTGATAGTCACTGAGCATAGTAAGATCAGTGGCCGCGCCAAAGTCCCCAAACAGCACACGCGCGTGCGGATCAACCATGGTATTGTGCGCATATATATCACCATGGCTTATATTGTGCTGGTGCAAGTGGGCCACAGTGCTAACCATTTGCTGCGCTATGGCATAAATTACTTGGGTAGAGTAGTGGCAATCGCTTTCAAATGTATCTCGAGTACAGGTATTAAGGCTCGGCGGTAAACCAAGATTTGTAAAGCTTGAATCAATTAACTCCATCACTAAACCAAGCTGTTGCTGTTGTTCAATGTAAGCCAGTACTTTAATTAAGTTTGGATGCTCAAGCGCTTGCAAGCAGCAATTAACTTCATCCAGCGGATAACCATCGCTTGTAATAGTCCCTTTAAATAACTTAACAGCAACCGGCTCTTTATTCGTTGAATAAGCAAGATGGATAATCCCTGATGCGCCTTGGCCTATTACTTTACTGAGCGAGTAGTCACTCAGTGGTTTATTGGTTAAATTTGATTGGGTAAGGCACTGTGATTTATTAAAGCAATTACCTGCAAATGCAAGCCAAGTCAGCTTTGGTAGTTCAAATAGCCAATTATCAATTTGAGTTAACTGATTTGCAGAGAGCCTAATTAGTTCCAGGTTATGGCAGTTTGCCATGCTTATTGGTAGCTCACTGAGCTGATTACCTGCCAATGCCAGCTTTTTAAGCGCAGTGTATTGGCCAAATGTTGCAGGCAGCTTAGCTATTTTATTATCTGTAAGAATAAGCCATTCAATCGCTTTAGGTAGGCAGTGATCTGCAAATTCAGTGATGTGATTACCTTTAAATGCAACAATGATCAAAGCAGGGCACTTAGCAAGTATTTTAGGTATATGTTTAAACTGATTAAACGATAAAAACAGTCGTTTTAATTTTGTTAAGCAGGCAAATTCATCAGGTAAATCAGATAAATTGTTATTAGATAAATCCAAGACTTCGAGGGTATCCGCGAGGGTAAAAATTTCCTCTGGAAAGTCGCTTAGCGCTTCAACTAATTGTAGGTGTTTAGCACCAAGTAATTGGCCGCTGCGAAGTTGTGAAAGGGTATTCAAAATTAATAATCCATTTTAAAATCAACAAAAAGGCCAACTAAGTTGGCCTTTAAACACGATTAAGCTTTAATGTTTAAAATTGTGCGTTGTGGTACACGTTTTGTACGTCATCACAATCTTCAAGCATGGCTAAAAAGCGTTCCATCACTTCTACATCCTCGCCTTCAATAGGGGCTTCTACTTGGGGTACAAAGGCAATTAAATCTTCGTCAAATTCTGTCACACCCATTTCTTCAAGTGCGGTACGCGTATTGTTGTATTCAGTGTGTGGAGCAAACACGGTCACTTTACCGTTTTCTACTTCTACATCGGTTACATCAACGTCAGCCATCATTAGCGCTTCAAGTACGGTTTCATCATCGTCACCGTCAAATACAAAAATAGCAAGGTGATCAAATAAGTGTGATACCGAGTTTTGTGCGCCAATTTTAGCGTTTGCTTTAGTAAAACACACACGTACATCAGCAAAGGTACGTTTGTTGTTGTCGGTTAAACAGTCAACAATAATCATGCAATTACCTGGGCCGTAACCTTCGTAGCGCGTAGCTGCATAGTCTTCACCGCCGCCGCCTTTAGCTTTATCAATGGCGCGTTCAATTACGTGAGCCGGTACTTGGTCTTTTTTAGCGCGTTCAATTAAACGACGCAGTGCTAGGTTACCGTCAGGATCAATACCGCCGTTTTTAGCACAAATATAAATTTCTTTACCGTATTTTGAATAAACTTTAGTTTTAGCACCCGCAGTTTTAGCCATTGAATCTTTTTTGTTTTGGTAAGCTCTTCCCATCTGCGTTTCGCCTTAATATGTATAAATAATTGAAAAAATTTGCAAGCCCATATTCTAAAGGTAAATGCGGGGCAGGGCTAGTAAGTATTGAGATTGATTACTAAGTAACAGGGGGAAACAGTTATTATGGTTGGAAAATAAAACAACCCGCCATAGCGGGTTGTTTAATACCTTACAATCTATGAAGGGTTGTTAGGGGATTACCAAATACGAACACGCTCGTCTTCTGGTAAGTACAACTCATCACCTGGTTTTACATCAAATGCTTTGTACCAAGCGTCGTGGTTACGAGGAGCTTGTGCTCTAAAGCGACCTGGCGCATGCGTACCGCCACGTAATTGGTTTAACATGCTTTGCTCAGTACGTTTTTCTTTCCATACTTGTGCCCACGCTAAGAAGAAACGTTGATCGCCGGTTACACCATCAATCACAGGGGCTTCTTTACCATTTAGGCTTAGTTTGTAGGCATGATAAGCCATGGCTAAACCACCTACATCACCAATATTTTCACCTAAGCTGTTGCGGCCATTTACAAAGTTACCTGGAATTGGCTCATATTTGCTGTACTGAGCCGCCAGTTTGTCGGCTTTAGCATCAAAAGCAGCACGGTCTTCGTCAGTCCACCAGTTACGTTGTATGCCGTTAGCATCTGATTTTGATCCTTGGTCATCAAAGCCATGGCCCATTTCGTGGCCAATCACGGCACCAATACCACCGTAGTTTACCGCAGGATCTGCATTTGGATCGAAAAACGGCGGTTGTAATATAGCGGCAGGGAATACAATTTCATTAAATGAGCTATTGTAATAAGCATTTACACGTTGTGGTGTCATACCCCAGCGATTACGGTCGGTTTTCTTAAGCTCTTTTTCAACGCTATCGGCTTGGAAAAACTGACGCATATTTTTTATATTAGCCATTAAATCATCTTTGCTAATACTTAAGCCTTCGTACGATTGCCATTCGTCTGGGTAACCAATTTTTGGCACAAACGCCGCTAATTTTGCACGCGCATTTACTTTTGTTTCTGCGCCCATCCAATCTAGATTATCAATACGTTCGCCAAGGGCTGTGCGTAAGTTTTCAACCAGCTCAGACATTTGCTGCTTAGATGACTCAGGGAAATAACGATCTACATAAATTTTACCAATCGCAAAGCCTAGTGAACTAGTGCCTGACATTTGGCTGATCGCACGTTTCCAGCGCGGACGAGGCTCTTGCTGACCGTTTAACTCTTTACCAAAAAAGGCAAAGCTGGTGTTAAATATGTCTTCTGACAACAGCCCAGCGTTACCATTAATTGCATGGTATGTTAGGTAGTCTTTCCATACGCTTAAATCTTCGTTGTTGATTAAATCAATCATGGCCTTTATAGGTTCAGGCTGCGACACGTTTAGCTGCGGTACTTTGTAACCTGTTTGCGCAAAGTATAAATCCCAATTAAATCCAGGGTACTGGGTACTTAACTCGTCGCGTTTTATTTGGTTTAACGTTATGTCACGATTACGGCGTTTTTCACGTGGCCAATGACCTTCTGCAATTTTTGTCTCTAGCGCTAAAATTGCTTGTGCACGTTCAGTGGTATTTTCAACACCAGCAAATTTAAGCATGTCGGCAATATGTGCAACATACGCTTCACGAGTTTTTACAAAACGCTCTGCATCTTCAAGGTAATATGAACGATCAGGTAAGCCTAAACCACCAGCACCTAACGACATTTCGTATTTATTAGGATCTAAGCGGTTAAACCACATACCACCACCAATTGGGGCGCTAACACCTGTGAGCCATGAATTACCAAATATTTTTGCTAAGTCATCAGTTGAGTCGACAGCGTTAATATCGTTAAGCAATGGTTTAATGGGAGTCACACCGAGCTTATTAAGCGTGTCGGTATCCATGTACGAATTATAAAAATCAGCAACTAGTTGCTCTTCTGCATTTAAATTTTCACGTGCTGCAATGTCTTCAATGATTTCTTTTACGCGTTCTTCACTGCGTTCAGCTAACGCAGAAAACGCACCATAGCGTGTTTTATCTGCTGGCATTTCATAGTTGTCGTACCATGAACCGCTGGCATACATAAAAAAGTCATCGCCTGGTTTTACAGCTTCATTGCGGGCAGTTAAATCAACCCCAAACGTGCCTAATTCAGCTTTCTCAGTTGCTTGTGATTTTTCTGCAACGGCTGCGACTTGCTCAGTTTTTGTAGTTTGTGGCTCTGAACAGCCGGTAATAAATGTGGCAGCGAGCGCCGCTGCAATTAAACTCTTTTTCATTACTTTCCCCTATGAATTCACGTTATTTAATTCGTTATATTTTTGTTATAAAAATAGCCATTTGATTGTATTGATAACTTCACTGCAAATAAACCTTTTGAGGTGAATAACCGTACCGGTCGATAAGATGAATAAAATACTATCAAAATAGCAAAAAAACACTCAACTACTTCAATCGTTCTTGAGCGGCTTAGTTTATTGCGCCTTTGACTGCTTTTGCTGTAATGCCCACATACGGGCATATTCACCGTTTTGATCTAGTAGTTCTTGGTGTTTGCCTTGTTCAATAATTTCACCAGCTTTTAAAACAATAATTGAGTCTGCATCGGTTATGGTCGAAAGTCGGTGTGCAATAACAATACTGGTGTGATCATTTGCCACTTCACGCATTGCTTTTAAAATAGCTTGCTCTGCATGAGAGTCGAGCGCAGAGGTTGCTTCATCAAAGATTAAGATGGGTGATTGCTTTAAAATAGCACGGGCAATGGCAATCCTTTGTTTTTCACCCCCTGAGACTTTTAACCCACGCTCACCCACGAGGGTTTTCTCGCCTTTGTCTAAGCTATTAATAAAGTCTGTTAGATGCGCCATGTTTATGGCTTTGTTTACTTCATCTTCACTGGCGCTAGGTCTGCCATAGTGAATATTTTCGCGTATGCTGGTATTAAATAACACAGTATCTTGCGGCACTATGGCAATAGCTTTACGCAAACTTGCCAGGGTGACTGTGTTTATGGCTTGATTATCAATTTTTATAGCGCCTGATGAAAGTTCATAAAAACGATATAACAAGCGGGCTAACGAGCTTTTACCTGCGCCACTAGCACCTACAATCGCTACCTTAGCACCAGGGTTTACATAAAAACTGACATTCTTAAGAATAGGGCGTTTACTATCGTAGCTAAAGCTGACATTTTCAAAGCTAATTGCCCCATTTTTGAGTGCTAATGGTTGCGCGGTTTCGCTATCTGCTACTTTGGGTGAGGTATTTAGTAATCCAAGCATGTTTTCAAGGTCGGTAAGGGCTCGGCGTATTTCACGGTACACAAATCCCAAAAAGTTAAGCGGTAAAAAGAGTTGAATCATATACGCATTGATCATCACCAGTTCACCAATCGTTAACTCGCCCGTGACGACCTCGCTTGCGCCAAGCCACATTAATGCGGTTATTGCACAGGCAATGATGAGCGCTTGCCCTGAATTTAGCGCCAGTAACGAGAGTCTGTTTTTTAATCGTGCTTGTTCCCAGGTTGCTAAAAACGTATCGTAAGTTTTAGCTTCATACTCTTCGTTATTAAAGTATTTAACGGTTTCGTAATTTAATAAGCTGTCGATGGCGCGGGTGTTACTTTGGTTGTCGGCAGCGTTTGACTCGCGAATAAAGCGGTTTCGCCATTGGGTAACTGTCACGGTAAAAAAGATATAAATAGCCACAGCAAGTAGGGTGATCAACGCAAACCAAATAGAAAACAAGGTGCCAAAAATAATCGCCACGGTAATTATTTCAAACAACGTGGGCACAATATTAAACATTAAAAAGCGCATCAAAAAGCTTAAGCCACTTGTGCCGCGCTCTATGTCTCGACTTATACCGCCAGTTTGCCTGTCTAAATGAAAGGCTAAATCTAACGAATGCAAATGTTTAAATACTTTAAGGCCAATATCACGCATGGCATGCTCAGTGACTCGAGAAAATACAGCATCGCGTACTTCACCTAAAAACACGCTGGCAAATCGCAGTGCGCCGTACATAACGAGTAATAAGGTTGGGACGAGCAGTAGGGGGTTAATTGATTTATCAACCGCATCAATTATTTCTTTTAAAGCCCATGGCATAAGAAGTGTCGCGCCTTTAGCACCCACAAGCGCTAATATGGCAATAAGCACACGCCCTTTAAATTTAGTGATATAAGGCCAAAGAGTTTGAATGCTTTGTTTTAAATTCATGGCATCGGGGCGTTTTACTGAACTTTGTCTGGAGCGCATCGAGGATCTCAGTATTGTTTTTATATAAATGAAATAGCTTAATGTTGGCTATTGTATTTTAATTAGCTGTCCTTATATACTAGCTATCCTTTATTTTAGTTTTAAATGACAGATGTTTAAATTTCGCGTTTTTTTAGCTACATGCTTGTTTTTTGTCGCACTCTTTAGTGTGCAAAGCCATGCTATGGGCGTAAAACACGAATTAAACAGTAACCAAAGCAGTTATAGCCATGTTGTTAATGTCGAAAATTTAACTAACGCTCCCACACCTTTAAAATCGCTAGGTAATTTACAGCATAAAAACTCAAAGCATTCTGAGTTTGCTGCGCATCAACCTAGGCTAACAGCCAATAACTCATTTTTATTTTTACACAGTGTGCAGGGCGATCCTGAATACGATGTAGTGCATGAGTTTTTTGCCCTAAATGGGTGTAGGCATATTTTTTTGCGACCGCAAGCAGTCACCATAAGTCAGCCTTGGTATACCTGGGTATTTAAAAGTAAAAAGTCGCGCTTGAGCGGCTGGAAAGATGCGAATCTATTATACACCGCGGTAACCACCTACCACGCTTAATGTTTCTTATTTAATTTAATTGGTTTTAACGTTTTGCGTTTTGACCTGCAGATTAATTGTACCTAATAGGTACGTTACTGGGCTATGCCGAGTAATAAGGAACAACGATGTTAAGTCTAAAAAAACAAAAAAAGCCATTTATGGCTAAATTTAAATTAAGCTATGTAGCCATGCTGATTGTATTGGTTTTACTAGCAATAAGCGCCTTACCTAATTTATACCCGAATAAATCGTGGTTGCATATTAGTGCCGCTCCTGAGGTTAAAACACAAGCAATACCAAGTACTGAAAACATAGTACGCTTTTTAAATAGCCAAGGGTTTGAGGTCAGCCAAGGGGTAGAAAACCAAGCAACAATTAATGTGCTTTTAAATACACCTACGCAAAGTGCCCAAGCTCAAGCGGCTATAAAATCGAATTACCCAAACACACAAGTTAAAATTGTAGAACATGCAACCAGCCCTATTTGGTTACAAGAGTTTGGTTTATCGCCCATAAAGCTGGGTCTTGATTTAAACGGCGGAGTATTGTTTGTACTTGATGTTGATTTAGATAAAGCCATTGATGAGCAATTACTCAGTGCTTACCAGCAAACGAAAGCCATTATTGTTAAACAAAAAGCCTATGGTGTTAAAGCAAAGCAAACTAACCAAGGCTTTGAAATAAGTGCATTAGAAAATGCAGCCGAAAAGCTAACCTCAGTTATTAACGACCTTAAAAGCCGCTTTGAAAATCTAACTATAACCACATCAACTCATGGCAACTTACAGGTCGTTAAAGTGAGTTATTCTGAGCAAGGGCGCAGCGCATTTGATAATCAAGTCATGAGCCAAACACTCACTACGCTTCGCTCACGCATTGAAGAGTTAGGAATTACCGAGGCGGTTACACAGCGCCAAGGTAAGCAGCGCATTCGCATTGAGCTACCCGGCGTACAAGACCCAGCCGAGGCAAAACGTATTATTGGTGCTACCGCGTCACTTGGATTTTATCAACTTAAAGAGATTGGCGGGCAAACATTTAATTTGCAATCGGGTGGGACTATTAAGCTCGACCCTGTGCCTATTTTTACTGGTGAGCATATTAATAATGCCAATATTGGCCGTGATGACTGGGGTAAACCTTTAGTACAACTGAGCCTAGATAGCCAAGGTGGCGATGCTATGTCGGCGTTTTCTAAGGCGAATATAGGCAAGCCGATGGCAACGCTCTATTCAGAGTATTCACAAAATGCTAAAGGTGAAGTGGTTAAAAAAAGCGAAGTCATTAATGTGGCGAATATAGCCCAGCATTTAAGCTCACGCTTTAGTATAACCAATATGCAAAGCCAGCAAGCGGCTGCCGATTTAGCGCTATTACTTCGTGCGGGGTCGCTTACTGCGCCAGTGACCATAGTACATGAACAAACTATTGGTCCAAGCCTTGGTCAAGACAACATAAACAATGGATTGGCGGCCTTAATGTTAGGCATGGGGTTAACGCTTGCCTTTATGGCGCTGTGGTATCGTCGTTTAGGGCTTATTGCAAATGTTGCGTTAGTTTTAAATTTAACGTCTTTAGTGGGGTTAATGTCATTATTACCTGGGGTGGTTTTAACACTTCCTGGTATTGCAGGTTTGGTACTAACCATAGGAATGGCGGTTGATACTAACGTGATTATATTTGAACGCATTAAAGAAGAGCGCCGCAAAGGACGCCCTCCATATCAAGCGATACAAGAGGGCTATAAACAAGCTGCGAATACGATTTTAGATGCCAATATAACCACGATGATCACCGCGATTATTTTATATGGCATAGGTTATGGCCCTGTAAAAGGCTTTGCTATAACGCTGGCGCTGGGACTTATCACATCGGTATTTACTGGTGTGTATGTATCGAAATATTTAAGCCAAAGCTTATATTTAAAGCTTGGTAAAAAAGCAGGAGTAAACGCGCATGCTTAATTCTTTTTTAAAATGTGAGGCAGGGTCTCGTATACGTTATACAGGCATGCTGATAAGCGCCATATTTGTGTTACTGTCGGTATTCACCATTGCACAAAAAGGGCTAAACTTTGGCCTTGATTTTACGGGTGGATACTTAATAGAGTTTACCACCAGCCAAGGTGTTGAACTAAAACAGCTTGAGCAATTTATTGCAAAAAATCATCAGGGTGAATTTGAGCTAACAGCACAGGGCAATAATCATTTTCAACTAACACAAGGCCCCAATAATACAAGCAATAACGATGACTGGAAAACGGCTATAATCCAAAACCCAACTATAAATGCTGAGGTTTTATCATCGGCTTATATTGGCTCTCAAGTGGGTGATGAACTATTTGAACAAGGTTGCTTAGCATTATTTGCTGCTATGGTTGCGGTAATGATTTATTTAGCTGTTCGTTTTGAATGGCGTTTGGCATTAGGCTCTGTGGTGGCTTTATTTCATGACTTAGTGCTGGTTGTTGGCTTATTCTCATGGTTACAAATAGAGTTTAACCTAACTGTTTTAGCCAGTTTGTTGGCGATTATTGGCTACTCATTAAATGACTCAATAATAGTTGGAGATAGGGTGCGCGAGCTGTTGCGCATAGCAACAAACATCACACTCAAACCAAGTAGTATTATCAACAGTGCAATTAAAAGCACCTTAACTCGTACGCTTATTACCTCCGGGACTACGCTCGCAACGGTGGCAAGTGTTTGGCTGTTAGCTGGGGCGCCGCTTCAGGGATTTGCCATTGCTCTGTTTGCAGGAATAGTCGTAGGCACGTTATCGTCCATTTGTATTGCTGCAACATTACCCGAGCTACTTGGGTTAAGTGCTAAAAACTACGATAAGCAAGTGGATCAGCAAACACAGGCATTAATGGATATGCCATAGGCTTAAATCAGCATTGTTGTTACACAGCAAAGGGATAGTGTTAGGTGTAGCAACAATGCTAATACCAACCTGCATAAATATTTGAATAATTTAACGAATTAAATTCCCCTATAACGTTGTTAAAATTTTTTCATTTAGAACAACTAGATGTCAAAAATTTTGCCTAGTTATAGAGTCATTTTCTTATCGTTAAAATAGGTCCCATATCAAAGTAGATTGGTATAAAATGGCAAAATTATTTTTACCGTATTTAGTGAATTTCCAAATGAATAAAGCCCATGTTATAGAGCACCTGCGTTTTGCCTTAGAAGAGCAGCTAAATACTGCGAAAATTGCAGCTAAAACAGCTCACGATACCGCGACTCACGAAGAAAGTATTGCAGAAACTCAATATGATACGCTCGGGCTTGAAGCCGCGTATTTAGCGCAAGGTCACGCTGATCGGGTGAATGAGTGTTATAAAGAAATACAACTATTTGAAGCCATCTACAACGACGCCGTTACAGGCACAATAGCAGTCAGTTCATTGGTGTGTTTAGCTGATGATGCAGGCACACAAAAATGGTTTTATTTAGGCCCAGCAGCTGGTGGATTAACCGTTGATATTAAAGGCACAACTATACAAGTACTTACCTCTGGTGCACCATTAGGCCAACAGTTATTAGGTAAACAAGTCGATGATGAAGTTAGTTTAACACTCGGTGATGTAAAACATAGTTACGATGTAGTTAAAGTGTTTTGAATGTAGTATTTATTTGTCTTTTACTCTGAGACGCAGCATCTCGTAGGCCTCTTTATTAAATAATTGCCTGAAACTGAACCCGCATTCGAATAATTTTAATCAACGCGCTTACGATGAAACATTAACTGTGTTACCTAATAAGCTAATATAATAAACTAGTTAAGGGGTGTTTATAGCTCGATGTTAGCCGGTTTCACTCAACACAACTAAGGCATTTATAGCGTGAACTTATAAGATTTACTTGAGTCTGATAATCATTAACGGATAAGCAGTTAAATAAAGGACATAAATTTAAGGGAATATTATGGAGATAGGGATTTTTACCGTCACAATTACGGGTGTTTTACTCACGGCTTTAATTATAAAGTACTTAACTTTTAGGCCTGAGCGTGTTTTTTCTGATATTGGAGAAAATGTTCTACTTTGCAAAAAACCTCACTGGTTCAATAATAATAAAAGTAGAATGCAGCTTATTCCTAAAGGGGCGATAATTAAAATACAGCTAGCGTCAAATACCGTTACTTTATTTTGTAAAAGTGGCAATGTTATTGATGTACCAGTGCCAAACTCAAAGTTTACTGCCGATGTTTTGCAAAGCGCAAAAACACACTTTCACAAAGCAGAAGTAGTAATACTAGACAACTAACACACCAGTATGAGAACTGAATTTAGATTTTCAATTTTTAAAAGGCGCTTAAAATCAATTGGTTAAAGTGGATTTCAGTTTGTTAATGCAATAAAGCGCCAAGTTTACACAGGTTATGGCTGAATTTAATTTTTAATCTCAATGGGTTTAGGCTTTTTTAACAAATTTAGCCGTCACCATCATTTCACCTATGCCATCTACTTTACAGTCAAGCTCATGATCTTTTTTATCAAGTACACGTCTTACTAAGGCCTTGGTGCCAATTTTAATAACTTGTGAGCTACCTTTAATTTTTAAATCTTTAGCTACGGTTACTTTGTCGCCATCAGCAAGTAAAGTGCCGTTTGCGTCTTTCACTAAAATAGCGTCTTCGTCATTAGTAACATTTGGGTTCCACTCATAGGCACATTCTGGACAAATAAGCAGCTGTTGGTCTTCGTAAACGTATTCACATTGGCATTTAGGACAAGCAGGAAGAGACATGATGATCACTTTTAGTATTAAATTTTGGCTATTTTAAAACACAAATTAGCAATAAAAAAGTTCATCAAAAATTTTTATCTTTACGCTAAAAATATCTCGTTTGTGCGCATCTAAAAAAGGGCATATAAATCACCTGTCGCTTAAGCAATTTAAGCGCTAACGTTTATAGTAGATATTCGTTAAAGCACCTATCGTATTAAGTGATTTGCTAAATGCTGCACTTAGTGCGATAGGTGTTTCTATTTGCTGTTTTATTCGCTGAGCTAACTGATTAGCAAGGCTGCTTTGTATATTTTGACTTAACTAGGAAAAGTCGTGTTTAAAACCTTAATAGTGGTTGATAACAATGAGCAAACGCTTGCTCTTTCATTTGAAAATGTCATTACCTTTAACACCTATTTGCGTGACTACCCAAAACGCAACGAACCAAAAACCCGCATAATAAATCTATGTGATGCTAGCCAGTATTTAAGTAAAGGCTATTACTGTTCGTTACTTGCTGAGGCGCGCAAGCACCAAGTATTACCGAGTGTAAAAACAATTAACGCGCTTCGAAGCAATCAAGCGTCATTACAAAATATTGGCCATATTGATGGTGCTGTTTATTTTGGTCACGCGGGAAATGATCAACAAGCTAAAGCCGCTAAATCGGTATTTAAACAATACCCAGCGCCTATTTTATTTGTTGATGAGCAAGGCCTATTACAACAAGGATCATTAGCGTCCCTAAGCGAGCAACAATATGCTGCGTTTATTGAAAAGCTAAATGAGTTTACCCAAACGCAATGGCGTATTGGTAAAGTAGAGCGCCGTTTTCGTTGGGATATGGCGATATTGGTTGATCATAACGAAAAAGTACCGCCAAGTGATAAAGATGCAATAGCCCGTTTTATAAAAGCAGCAGCGAAACATGGTATTAACGCAAAAGCACTAAGCTTTGAGGAAATAGACAATATTGCCCAATTTGATGCGTTGTTTATTCGCCAAACAACAGCGATTGATCACCCAACCTACCGCCTTGCAAGTAAAGCGCAAAGCTTAGGTTTAGTGGTGATTGATGATGCGGAGTCTATTTTACGATGCTGTAATAAAGTGTACTTACATGATGCATTCAATTATCAAAAAGTACCGAGCTTAAAAACCGTAGTTGTGGCAGATCAATCAAAAGACACAATTGAGCAACTAGAAGCGTCGTTTACTTATCCGCTGGTATTAAAAATGCCAGAAGGATCGTTTTCAAAAGGCGTGTATAAAGTTGCTAATCGTGATGAATTAGAAGTTAAGCTTAGTGAGTTATTTGCTTTAAGTGCGCTAGTTCTGGCGCAAGAGTACATGTACACAGAATACGATTGGCGTGTAGGGGTACTTAATGGCCGTGCTATTTATGCGTGTCGTTATTTAATGGCGCGTAACCATTGGCAAATATATAACCATGACGCGAAACGGTTTTTCTCGGGTGGCTTTGAAACATTGCCTACGTTTGAATTACCTAAAGCTGTACTGGATGCTGCTTTAAAAGCATGTAAAACCGTGGGTAAGGGTTTATACGGTGTGGATGTAAAAGAGCATCAAGGCCGTGCGTATGTGTTGGAAGTAAACGATAACCCAAGTATTGATCACAAAGTAGAAGATGGTTACTTAGGTGATGAGTTATACATGATCATTATGGATGAGTTTAAACAGCGCCTTGAAGCACGAGGTCGCGGCTAATGCTTAACGCATTGTCTGATATGACGATTTTGGCAGGAGCGGGTATTAGTATTCGCCCTGCAAGCGCGAGTGATTTAAAAGCCTTAGTAGCGCTTGAAAATGCCTGCTTTAGTAACGATAAGCTTAGTGCGCGAAGTTTAAAGCGTTGGCTTAGTGCTAAACATGGGATTTTATTAGTCGCCGAGCATAATGCGCAATTATGTGGTTACGGTTTAGTGTGGTGCCACAAAGGCACGCGGTTAGCACGTTTGTATTCGTTAGCCGTATTACCGACGATGCAGGGCAAAGGAATTGCTAAAACGCTGCTTAAAGCCCTTGAAAAAGCCACTAGTGAGCGTGGGCGTATTTATTTGCGTTTAGAAGTGGCAGTAAATAACGACAGCGCCATAGGGCTTTATAAAAGTGTAGGGTATCGTGTTTTTGGTCAGTACAGTGATTATTACGATGATCACAGTGATGCCTTGCGCATGCAAAAAAACATCCGTCAAACCAGCGAGTTGCAAGTTGAGCGTTTAACGCCATGGTATCAGCAAACTACCGAGTTTACCTGCGGGCCTGCGGCATTATTAATGGCAATGGGCTCGCTTGATAACAGCACAGAGCTGAGTCAGTCACATGAACTTGCCTTATGGCGTGAAGGCACCACTATTTTTATGACCTCGGGGCATGGTGGTTGTCATCCGTTTGGCTTGGCATTGGCTGCAAATAAACGGGGATTTAAAAGTGAGGTTATTGTTAATACCTCAGAGCCATTATTTTTAGATGGGGTACGCAGTGATAATAAAAAAACGGTGCTGGCGACAGTACATCAGCAATTTATTGAAGGCATAGCCTCGGCTAATATTTCTGTTACCTACAAAGATGTTGAACTAACCGATATAGAAACCTGGTTAAACCAAGGTTTTAGTGTGTTGCTGTTAATAAGTACTTATCGGTTTGATGGAAAAAAATCACCGCATTGGGTATGTGTTACTCATTTAGATGCGCACTGTGTGTACGTACATGACCCGTTTTGCGAACCAGGTAACGACAACCAATTAGCGATTGACTGTCAATATGTGCCAATTGCACGCAGCGATTTTAGTAAAATGTCTGCTTTTGGTAGTCAAAGGCTTAGAACGGCAGTTGCTATTGGTAAAAAATAATAGATAGGATTTTAAGTGACATTTTTAGATTTTATCGATGTAGCCCCATACTCGTGGGCAGCTATTGGTACGGCGGCTTTTTGTGGGGCTATTATTGGTATAGAACGGCAATTGCGAGGCAAACCTGTAGGGATCCGTACTTCTGCACTGATCACTTTAGGTACTTACTTGTTTTTATCGACTGCGTTTAATTTACAAGGGGATGTGATTGATCATTCTCGCGTAGTCGGGCAAATAATTACCGGCATCGGCTTTTTAGGCGCAGGCGTAATGCTCGCAAAAGACGGTGCGGTAGTCGGGGTTACCTCTGCTGCCACCATTTGGGTACTGGCCTCCATTGGCGTGATGATAGCAACCGAGAATCTAGGGGCTGCTATTAAGCTCTCGGTGCTTGTGGTGGGTATTTTATACGGCGTTGATGTGCTAGAAGCTAAGTTTAAAAGCTTAAGTAAAGGCGTGCATGCTAAAGTGAAAAGTTATCATAAACGCTATTATCGAAAAGACAGTATTGATACCGAGCGCCACTAATTAGTGGCGTTTTTATGCGGGTAGTGCTTTGTTTTGGAAGCTAAGCGCATCTTCAGTTGGTGCGGGGCGGCCAATAAAATAACCTTGTACACTGTCTACATTGAGTATTCTTAACGAGTTTAGTTCTTCTGCGGTTTCACCAAACGAGAACAAGCCGCTCTAAATTATGGCATCGCTATGCTGTTATTTATACTTACTTTGCGGTTGTGTTGCTCGCTATCACCGCAATTAATCTAGAGACTGGCATATCGCATTGGGTGTGTACTCTTCCTGTATTGGTTTACTTATTGTTTGGAAAAAAGCATGGCTTTATAAGCAGCTCTGCGTTGTCAACGGGCTGACTAAAATATCAAACAAGGGCAAAGAAACAATTAACCAAATAACTTTCGTCTGACTACTTTTCTGTATTCGCTCGGGGTTTGGCTCAATACCTTTTTAAACACACGGGTCAAGTGTCCTTGATCGTTATAGCCAACTTCTAACGCGACTTCCTGAATTGATAAGTTCGATGAGGCCAGTAATTCTTTTGCACCTTCAACACGTAGCTGCTGCCAGTACTCTATAGGGCTTTGATTTGTAGCAAGTCGAAACCTGCGTGTAAACGTGCGGTAGCTTAAGCTAAATTGTGCCGCGACTTCTTGTAAATCTAACTCACTAGATAAATTAGTTTTTAACCAAAATTGTATTTGTGCAATAAGTTCATCAGCATGTCGGTTCACGGCGCCTTCTAAATAGCGTTGATCTTCGTAGGGTTTACGTATTTCATGTGAAAAGTTTCGCTCAACATGCTGCGCCGCTTCTTTACCATAGTATTGGCTAATAATATGAACAATAACATCAGCTAAGGCATTTAAACTCGCTACCGTATACAGGCGCTCTGATTGGGTAATAAAAAAATCAGGTTTTAAGCTAACGTTTGGATAATCTTGAGAAAATTGCTTGGCATAATGCCAGTGAGTGGTTGCAGGGTGACCATCAAGTAAACCGGCTTCTGCGAGCAAACAATTGCCGGTACCAACACCAATAATATGGCTTCCCATCGTAAAACTCTCATTGAGCCAATTAACTATTGGTTGATTCGTTTTAACAACCGGGCGTGGATTACGCCAAATACCCGGAACAATGATTAAATCGCAATAGGGGGCGTTATCACTGCTGCAATCAGGCACGATGGCTAAACCTGTTCTGGTTGCAATAGGAGCCATATTTTTAGCAATTAAATGAATATTAAGCGCTCTAAAGTGTTGCTTACTAGTGTGCCCCTTGGCGAACGCTTCACCTGCTCGGAGCATTTCAATTGGCAGGGTTAAACTAGTTACCAGTAGGTGCGAGTAAACAGCAATGGCTATATTTAATGGTGAATTTGTTGGATTATTGCTCATTTAAATGCTCCGACCAGTTGTTTTTGGCCTTTTGTGCTTAATATTTGGCTATTAAAGCACAAAGATGTGTGCGTAATCCATTTAAACTAATTCCATATTCTTATAACACGTTTTTTTAAAGGTAAATTATGACCGCATTACCCGTCATTGTCGGCATGGGAGGCATTAATGCCGCTGGCCGTACTTCTTTTCATCAAGGTTATCGTCGTATCGTGTTAGATAGCTTAGAGTCTCAAGCTCGTCAAGAAACATTTTTAGGCCTTGCCACATTAATGAATTTAGTGAGTGTTGTGAATGGACAACTACAAGACATGCAAGGCAATAATGTTGAGCAAAGCGACATAGAAGCACGTTTTGGTGAGCAAATTATTGCAGGTACATTAATTCGCAAAATTGAAAAACAACACTTTGATGTAGATGCCACGCCGTGGCAGCAAAAAATGACGTTAACCGCATCGGATGAAAACGCGATTGTGTTTGAAACACGCCGTCGTGATTTACCTTCGCCAGTTCCTGAAAGTTGGCACGTAGAAGAGCTTGAAAATAAAAAAGTGAAAGTAACTATTGCGGCTCAATTTGATATTAAACATGATTCTACTCGTGATAACCCAATTAAATCGGCAGGGCAACTACCCACAGGGTTTGATCCTTCAATTATGTACAATAGCCGCTACCAACCTCGAGGCTTACAAGCCACTATTTTTGCTGCCACCGATGCAATAAAATCAACAGGACTTGATTGGCAATACATTATGAATAGTGTAGAGCCTGATAAGATTGGTACCTATTCAGCATCGGTTATTGGCCAAATGGACGATAAAGGATTAGGTGGGTTAGTTAAAGCGCGCCAGCAGGGTGATCGCGTCAGCACTAAGCAGTTGGCACTGGGTTTAAATACAATGTCGACTGATTTTATTAACGCCTATGTTACGGGCAATGTAGGAACTACTTTTTCTACATCGGGTGCGTGTGCTACCTTTTTATATAACTTGCGCGCAGCAGTAAATGATATACAAGCAGGGCGCACACGTGTTGCAATTGTGGCAAGTGTAGAGTGTGCGATTACCCCTGAAGTGGTTGAAGGCTTTGGAAATATGAGTGCGCTGGCTAATATTGAAGGTTTGCGCCGCTTAGATGATTTAAGTAATGACGATGAACCTGATTATCGTAGAAGCAGCCGCCCATTTGGCGAAAACTGTGGCTTTACTTTAGGTGAAGGCGCACAAGTGGCTATATTAATGGATGATGCGCTGGCACTTGAACTAGGTGCAGACATTATGGGCTGTGTGCCTGATGTATTTGTTAACGCCGATGGAGTAAAGAAATCAATTACTTCACCTGGGCCTGGTAACTACATTACCATGGCAAAATCGGCTGCACTTGCCAGTAGCTTACTAGGTAAAGAGGCATTACAGCAACGTAGCTTTATTTTAGCCCATGGTTCAAGCACACCACAAAACCGCGTAACTGAGTCGTTAATTTATCATAAAGTAGCGCAAACATTTGCAATAGATAATTGGAAAGTAACCGCCCCTAAAGCGTATGTTGGCCATACTATAGCACCTGCCAGTGGCGATCAGCTTGCCATTGCCTTAGGTGTATTTAGTCATAATATTATGCCGGGTATTACCACTATAGATAAAGTGGCTGATGATGTTTATGCAGATCATTTAGATATTCGTAACAATCACTATGATTGTGGTGATATGGATATTGCATTTATAAACTCTAAAGGGTTTGGTGGTAATAATGCAACAGCCACAGTACTTTCAGCAAAAGTAACGATGCAGATGCTTGCTAAGCGTCATGGCGATGAAACGATGGGGCTTTATACCAGCAAGCATGCAGCAGTAAAAGAAGCACAACAACACTATCAACAACAAGCAGATTTAGGTCAATACGTACTTGTTTATCGTTTTGGTGATGGGCTGATTGATGAAAATGACATTGTTATTGATGAGCACAGCATTCAGCTGCCAGGCTTTGAAAAAGCAATTACATTCAGTACAACAAATTCCTATCAAGATATGTTCTAAGCACACATACTTGTTAGCAAGGCGCTTTTTAAGCGCCTTTTTTAATATATGAACCCATATTGTAGTTTAACTAATGCGCTAATTAGCTCCTTAACAAAAATATTAAAACTTCACCTCTTTGCAAATACTTCAAATTACTAATCTCTTATTCCGCATTAATCTTTGGATGGCCAGCCTGAAACTATTTTATTGGTGAAGCTTTGCACAGGCGTTGAGTCTTGATTATGTGTAACTTTTGAAGGGGCAGGCTTTATATAAAACAGGCAAACAATAGTACTATAACACCAGCTGCAATGGCTCAGAGCTGTTCAAAAAATAAAAGAAAACAAATAGATAAATAAAAACGCTATAAAGCAGGTAGGTTACTTTCATTCCATTGACCTCATTACTGTTTGTTTTATGAGGCCTTACCTATAAATGCAAAAAGCGCCAAAACAGTAAACCTACTTTGGCGCTTTTATTAGTATTAATAAACAATTAGTTAGCTAATAACCATTCGCTTAGTAAGCGAACACCAAACCCCGTTCCCCCTGGCGAAAGCTCATCTTTACCTTTTTTCACTAAGGCATTACCTGCAATATCGATATGCACCCAACGTGTATCGCCAGCAAAATGCTCTAAGAAAGTGGCTGCAGTGGTTGCGCCTGGGCCACCTGATCCCACATTTGTTAAATCTGCAATGTCAGACTCCAACATATCTTTATACCCTAAAGGTAGGCGCCATAGGTTTTCGTTTACTTGTTTACCGGCTACCGTTAGTTGAGATATTAAAGCGTCGTCATTTGAAAACACAGCCGCGTATTCATTGCCTACAGCACGGATTTTTGAACCGGTGAGTGTTGCAACATCAATCATAATCTCTGGTTTGTAATACTCACGTGCATACCACATAGCATCACTTAAGACTAAGCGGCCTTCGGCGTCGGTATTTAAAATTTCAACACTCAAGCCTTCAGCTGTGCGAACAACATCACCTGGTGCTACAGCGAACTGCGATACCATATTCGCAGCCATACCCATAACAGCTACCACGTTTTTCTCAGCTTTAGCTAACGCCATTGCTTTAACTGTACCCAATACTGCAGCAGCACCGGCCATGTCTGACTTCATACGTGCGATAGATGCGCCGGTTTTAATGCTGTAACCACCTGAGTCAAATGTAATGCCTTTACCAACAAGGGCAATAGGGGCATCGTCAGACCCTTTATAATGGGCAACCACTAAACGGGCACCTTGCTGGCTACCTCGGCCAACAGCTTCTAATGCACCCATACCCAGTTCTTTTATTTCTTTAGGCTCTAATACTTTGATGGTTACGCCTAAAGATGCTAATTCTTTTGCCGCATTAGCAAAGTCAACCGGCGTCATTTCGGTAGCGACTTCAGAGGTTAAATCGCGGGCTAAAAAAACCCCCGCTTGAATACTTTCTAATTGGGTGTAAAGCTTGCGAGTTTGCTTGGTGTTATTAACATCAAATGTGTAGCTAACTGTTTCAGTGTTTGGTTCTTTTTTATAGTTTTCAAAACGATGATCGCGTAAGTTTGCACCATGGGCAAAGTTAGCAGCAAGTAATGCATTGTCACTTACACCGGTTACATCTTCAAAAACAACGCTGGCAGTACCAACTTTGGCTTTAACTAGTTGAGCATGAATATTACCGCCTAACTTAGCTGCTTTTGCTTTATCAAGCTCGCTAGTTTTACCAGTACCTACGACTAAAACGCGGCTGTAGTTACTTTTACTTGGCGCAGCAAGTTGTGCCACTTTAGCGTAATCGCCGGTAAAATTTTCTATATCAATAACGCGTTGCAATTGGCCATCGAACTGCTTGTCGAGCGCTTTAAATTGGCTGTTATTTCCATCTTGGCTATAAAATACAACCAGCGTATTTGCATCGCTGTTCACTTTTGAAGAAAAATTAAAGTCTGCGGCTTGGGCATTCATGCACATACTCAGTGCAAGCGCGATTGAAGAGGCTTTTATAATACGTTTCATTTTTTTACCTAAGAATAATATAAAGGTGTGTTTTACACTATTTACGATGCTGTGGTTAAGTAGGATACGGCGAAATCGCAAATAACAGCGATATACGTTTAAATCATGTCTAATTACCATGACATAACGACTTGATAAACATATTGTGATGCTTAAAGGTTTAATTAAAACAATGCTCGCGTTACTATTAAATATAAAGGTAACACTGCGCTTTTAACAACTAACCTAGAGAGCCCACATTGAAAGCTAAAGAAATTCGTAATTTTTATATCAACGAAGAGCAATCGGTTTATTTGCTGTCACACCGTGATGCAAAAAAACATCGTCAGTGGCTTAATATTTGTATTAAACAGCTCACTTTGCTTGGGTATAAAAAGGTAGAAATGATTGGCTCAGGGGCATTTGGGTTTGTATTTGCAGGGGATGATGAGCATGGCCTGCCTTGGGTGTTTAAGTTTTCTAGAATTACGCTCGCGCAAAGTGTACGTGATCGCCTTGAAGATGAAGCGTATATGCTTTCGCAAATCAAAAATCCCTTAGTGCCAACATTTTATGGCTTTGAGCGAATAAAAAAGCAAGGTATTTTGATGATGGCGCGCGCCATTGGTGAAGACCTTGAAAAAATATCACTAAAGCAAGGGCGCTTACCGGCCGCCAAAATAATGAGCTTAGCGGTTAAATTAAGAAATGTGTTGCTTGATTTACGTCGTCATAAAAATGGTTTAAGTCCGCAGCCTATTGTACATGGTGATATTAAACCCTCTAACTTGGTGTGGGATGAAAATGAAAAGCAGCTATCCTTGGTTGACTGGGGAAGCTCTGTCTATGCCCAAGTAGATGAACAAGGAAACCCAATTACCAGTAATTTTATGGATTTAATGTCCGGCGATTTAAGTACCACTAACGCACGAATGGGTGATGTTTATTTTATAGGTGATGCGCAAATGTCGGGTGAAAAGTCATCCCCTCGTTTTGATGAGCAAGGGGTTGCATCAACGCTATATGCACTTGCCTCAGCGCAGTCTTGCCGATTTGGTGCTCAGGCTATACCGGCCAGCAGTTTAATGTTACCTAAGGAGCTGGCAAACGTTATTGATGGCATGCTTTCAAAAGAACGGTTGGTTAGAGACAAAGCGGGTGACTATTTTATGCGTAACATAGAAACCATGGCAAAAGCGTATTTACCAAAACTACCAAAAACAGAAACTAAAGCGGCAATTCCGTTTTGGTTTAGCCAAGACCCCGAACCCGAAACCGTAGTTTATAGCTCTAGAAAACAATTTTTACGCCAAGCCGACCATAAACAGCAATTACTCGATGTAAACGATGCTCAGCTTGATAGGTATTATAAAGAGTTTTTATTTGATACTGGGGATACCGAAAAAGCATTTTTAGCCTCTATTAGTCGTTTAGCTAAATATCCTGTAGTAGGAGGGCTCAGCTTTCATTGGAAAGATGAATCGCTCTATGTTGAATCGTCACTCATTATGCATGACGAAACACTCGCAACCGCGTTTACTGATGCGGTTAATAACACGGTGATGCTTGCACAAGCTATTAGCCAAAAAGGCTTATTTAAGTGCTGTTTATTTGATGCCCGCAAAACAATTCAGTTAGAACGTGATGGCACCGGCGCATTTAAATTTAATCAATTACCAGAGCTTGATTATGAAGTGGTTAATGTAAAAGCCAGCGATGTGACGCGTCCGCATTCATATTTTGAAGATGGTAAAGACCCCGATGAGCAACTGCAACTGCCTAAAAAAGTCATTAAATGTGTATTTGAGCTAAACCAGATACATCATACCGGCTGTATTATTTTTGAGGCGCTGCCAGATAGGATGAAAATTCATCATTACTACAGATTACTTGATGCCAGCAAAGAAGTAGAATTTAAACGTTTACTAAATAAGCTTATGCAATACGCGGTAAATATTACCGACGTGGGGGTGGCTGGCTTTATGAAGTTACCTTATAAAAACACTCGTGAGTTCGGTTTATGTGAACAACAACCCAGCAATTATTACCCTAAAAATCCAAAGCAACTACTTAATTAATAAACCGCTCGCTTAAGCTGGTGGTTTAAAAATTGAAAGTCAAAAATAGAAAGTTCAATGGCAAAATCTAAACCACAAATTACATTACAAAGTTTCGGCATATATAGTCACTGGGACAAAGACAGTAAATCACTACCGCAAATTACTCAATTCACTACGCAAGTCAAAGCAGAACTTGATGTAGAATTTGGTCTGATAGTTAATATTAAAAAAGCCAAAGGCGAAAAACTACATTTCTGTATTTACCACCCAGATATTATAGATACCAATGGCGAAGTGATGCTGCCTTTTGAGGGCACTGTATATGTTAAAGATAACGACTGGTCGTTTTATTTAGGCGATACGGTATGGGAGCCTATTGAGGATAAAATAGGTGACTGGCGTATGACCTTATCTTTAGCGGGGAAAGTCATTGCGGATAAAACATTTAATCTTATCAATGAAAAAACTAAAACTGAAGACGATTTTTGGAAATACCGCCGTTATTAATTGCTACACTATGCAATAACGCAAGAGCTAACGTTTATTGTTAACTCTTGCCTAAAAGGTGTATTAGTTACCCCACGGGTTACTTGAATTTGAACGTTGCTTACGGGTACGCGCACGTTGTTTTGCTGCTTTTTTTGCTTGAATACGTTTGGCATCAGAAAAGCTTAACTCGCAAGGCTCACCTGGTTTATCACCTTCAGGAATAATACGGTCGCGTGGAGGCAGTTCGTATTGTACGTCATCTGGGCGAGGTAAGTTTTTAAGGCGGTACAAATAGAAATTATCTACTTTTTGTTGTGCCCACTCGGTTTTACGCAAAAATTTAACTGCAGATTTAATGTCTGGATTATTTTTAAAGCAGTTAAGTTGTAAGTAGGCATGCAGGAGTTCCCACCCATATTGCTCAACCAGTTCTTCAACCACTTGCTCTAATTTAACGCCTTGCAGTGGGTTATTACTGAAAAGTTCTTGGTTGCTCATAGGTGTTCTCTCGTTATTAAAAAATCAGCGAACATTATAAATTTAATAACGAGAGTTTAGTAGCAAAAATGCTTAACTTTGACAATTAACCACTACACGACCACGAATTTGGCCTTGCATTAGTTTCTCGGCGCTTTCAATGACTTGATCAAGATTTATTTCAGTTGAAATTTTATCCAAATAATCAGCATTAACTAATGAAGCTAAACGATCCCAAGCTTCAACACGATCCACTTTAGGGCGCATAACGCTATCAATACCCATTAATGAAACCCCACGTAAAATAAATGGTGCAACCGAGGCCGGTAAGTCCATACCTTGAGCAAGCCCGCAAGCAGTAACAACCCCCCCATATTTAAGTGATGCACAAATATTTGCAAGTGTATGGCTACCCACAGAATCAATAGCTGCAGCAAAGCGTTCTTTTTGCAGAGGTTTACCAGGGTTCGAAAACTCATTTCTATCAATTACATTAGTTGCTCCTAATGATTTTAAATAGTCTGCTTGCTCCATACGACCTGTTGCAGCGGAGACTTGATAACCTAGCTGGCTTAGTAAATAAATAGCAAAACTACCTACGCCACCATTAGCACCGGTCACTAAAATTTCACCTGACTCGGGAGTAACGCCTTGCTTTTCTAGTGCAATAACACTGAGCATTGCCGTATAACCGGCAGTACCAATTTGCATAGCTTGTTTAGGTGATAAGTTAGCGGGTAGGGGAATTAACCAATCACTGCTCAGTGCTGCTTTTTGAGATAAGCCACCCCATTGCTTTTCGCCAACACCAAAACCATTTAAAATAACGTGGTCGCCACTTTTAAATTCAGCACTGTCGCTGCTAGTCACTGTACCCACTAAATCAATCCCCGGCACCATAGGAAAGCTACGTACAACTGGGCCTTTACCCGTGATGGCTAAGCCATCTTTATAATTTAAGGTACTGTAAAGCACATCAATTAATACATTTTCGTTTGGCAGATCGTCACTGTTTATGGTGCTTAGGGCTGCAGTGTAGTTGTCGTCTTGCTTATCTATAACAATAGCTTTAATAGAATTGCTCATTAGATTTCCTTTTAGACCGATCGTCTTTAAATTAATAATAAAAAATACATTAACTGAGTAATGCGCGTAAAAACATTTCTGTGTATAAGGTAAGTGGCTTACTTGATTGGGTAAGTTTAGCTCGCATTACTGCGCCTTCCCAACCCACCCAAAAATATTCACTCATTTGTTCGGTATTAATGTGTGGATTAATAGTTTGTTGCTGCTGGGCTAAATCTAAACATCGTTTTAATTGTTGTTGCCAAGCGATGTAGCTTTGCATTAAACGGGTTTTAAAGTCGTCACTTAAATGATTAAGCTCTTGATTTAAGTTACCCACCAAGCACCCGCGTTTGTAATCATACTTTTGCATTCCAGTAATTGCGCTTTGTGTGAAATTAACAATGCGCTCGAGTGCGGGCACTTCAGATTGCTCTAGGTAACATTTAAGTTTATTTATAAAAAAATCGTCGTAGGCATCAACAAGTGCCAAGCCATAGGCTTCTTTACTTTTAAAGTAATGATAAAAGGAGCCTTTAGGTACTTTTGCTTTTTTTAATATGGTATCGAGCCCGGTGGCACTAAAGCCAAACTCAGTTAAGGTTTCTAAGCCCACACGAATGAGTAGCGCTTTTGTATCTGCGCTGTCTCTGGCTATTTTGGGTGGGCGGCCACGCCTAGTTGCAACTGCTGGTGTTTTGTTCATGCTTTATATTAGACCGATCGGTTTTAATTAATCAAGTTTTTATTTGGGATGTTTTTAAAACAGCTCTGACGTTCATTTTTTGATTACAAATTAATTGGGAACTTAAGGGTATATTGTTAGTCACAAATATGACACTTGTGTGTTTTGAACCGATGTATCGGTACATTTTAATAAAGTTAAATAGGTTAAAGTTGAGCAATAAAATTATTTTTAAATTAATTTATCATTGCATCAGCAGCTTAGTTAAAGTCAAACAAATTAATTGTATTTTGTGTTTGAATTAAACATTTTTGTTAGCTATTTATTAAATGTAGATGAACTTAATGCTACAAAAATATAAATATAAAGGTGAGGATTTTACCGATGAAGAGACAGAAAAGAGATCGTTTAGAAAGAGCTCATTCTCAAGGTTTTAAAGCTGGTTTAGCTGGTCGCTCAAAAGAGCACTGCCCTTATCAACAAGTTGATCCTAAGTCTGAGTGGCTTGGTGGTTGGCGCGAGGCAATAGAAAATCGCAATATGTATAAAACATAAACTCACAACGAATTTAAGCAAAAAAGCCTCTAGTTAGAGGCTTTTTTGTTGCGTGCGTTAAAATTAAAACGCGCTAGTGTCTTGGAATAAGCCCACTTTTAAATCTTTTGCTTCGTATATAACGCGGCCGTCTACTTCAACAGTGCCATCAGCCATACCCATAAACAACTTACGTTTAATAACGCGTTTCATATCGAGACGGTAAGTTACTTTTTTTGCCGTTGGTAGGATTTGGCCAGTAAATTTCACTTCGCCTACACCTAATGCGCGGCCAAGACCAGGGCCACCAGACCAGCCTAAGAAAAACCCAACCAGTTGCCACATTGCATCTAAGCCTAAACAACCCGGCATTACAGGGTCGCCTTTAAAGTGGCAGTCAAAAAACCATAGGCTAGGGTCAATATCTAGCTCAGCAATAATTTGGCCTTTACCATGCTCACCACCATCATCGGTGATAGAGATGATACGATCCATCATTAACATGTTGTCACTTGGTAAACGACAATTTCCTTCACCAAACATTTCACCTTGACCACAAAGGATCAAATCTTCTTTTGTATAGCTATTCTTAGGTTCCATAACACTTTATCTTTGCTTAGAAATTGCCCCGTACTTTAGCGTACACTTGTACGCTAAACAACTCGGAGCAGTTAAAAAATGGTTTAAATATAGCCAATCAGACAATGGAACTGATTTTAGTATGATTAAACCGCGCAATTACTAACAGAAATCATTATAATTAGGGCTGACTTTTAATCAGTTTAAAGGAAATTTATGACCCTTTTTGTTAACTCACTCACTGTGATTGATTTTTCTTACTTATGCAATAAACGCGGTGCAGTTGGCGAAAGTTGGATTGTTGATTTGACTTTACATGGCAAACTAAATGAAGAGTCTATGGTTTTAGACTTTGGCTTAGTTAAAAAGCAAATAAAAGGCATCATTGATGAATGCATTGATCACCGTTTAGCCGTACCTAACAATATAAACGGCAGCATTCATGAGTTTGCTGATCACAAAACATTAGATTGCACGTTTGCCGATAATAAGCACCTAGCAATGAGTGCGCCTCATCAAGCTTTTTGCCTGATTGATACCGATAAGATAACCATTGAGTCGGTTACAGAGTATTTAGTTGCCACAATACTGCCACAGCTTCCTGATAATATTGAAAAAATTGAACTTGTATTAAAGCCTGAGCACAATCAAAGTTTTTACTACCACTACAGCCATGGCCTTAAAAAGCATGATGGTAACTGCCAACGTATTATTCATGGCCATCGCTCACAAATTGGTATAAGCCTTGGCGGTATTTCTATGCCTCGTTTACAAAAACAGTGGGCTGATAAATGGCAAGATATATACTTAGCTACCAGCGAAGATAAAATCAGCGCCTCTGAATTAAAACATATTATCGCCAAAGAGGATGACGTGTGTTTTGCATATACAGCCGCGCAAGGTTATTTTGAAATGGCTATTAGCGAATCGCGTTGCGACATTTTACCAATGGATACCACAGTAGAATGTATTGCTGAGTATATTGCCGGCCAAGTAAAACTGCAGCATCCAGAAAAAGACGTAAAAATTACCGCTTATGAAGGCGTTGGCAAAGGGTCTATTAGTTATGCTTAAATCCTTATTAGTGTCAGCGTTAATTGCATCATTTAGTTTTAGTGCTTTGGCAGTTGAACTAAAAGGGCATTTAACTCAAGGCGGCTTGGTTACAGGGCAATTAAATAACGCAAAATCGGTTAGCTTAAATGATAAGCCATTAAAGCTATCTGATACTGGCTTATTTGTATTTGGTTTTGGTCGTGATGCAAAACCAAACCACACTTTATCATGGGTTGATAAAAGTGGAAAAAGCCACAGCCAAGATTTAGTTATAACCCTTCGTGACTACAACATCGATAAAATAACCGGTGTTGCAAAAAAATATGTATCGCCACCAAAAGCGGTCAGTGAACGTATTAGCCGTGAAGCGGCCGCGGTAAGAAAAGCGCGCGCTGTTAACTCTGACCTAGAGTACTTTTTACAGCCTGTGCTTAGGCCTGCCGAGGGCCGTATTTCAGGTGTTTATGGAAGCCAGCGTTACTTTAATGGTGAACCACGCAGACCACACTTTGGTTTAGACATAGCAAATAAAACAGGCTCTCCTGTGTATGCGCCGATCAGCGGTACCGTGGTATTTGCTGAACCAGATTTATATTACTCAGGTGGCACATTAATTTTAGATCATGGCCATGGGGTTACCTCGACTTACATTCATCTAAGCAAGCTAGATGTAAAAGTGGGGGATAAAATTACACAAGGTATGAAAGTGGCTGAAATAGGTGCTACGGGCCGTGTAACTGGCCCACATTTAGATTGGCGATTTAATTGGCAAGGTGAACGCCTTGACCCTGCATTATTGATGCAAGACACATTAGCAAACAAAAAGTAGAGATTATGACTCAAGTAGAGCGCGAAGCAATTATTGCGCAGCGTATAAAAGATTCGACCACATCGGTTACAAAAGCGGTATTTCCTGGGCGTACTAATCACCACAATACGCTATTTGGTGGTGATGCATTAGCGTGGATGGATGAGGTTGCTTTTATTGCAGCTACCCGTTTTTGCCGTAAGCCATTAGTGACTATTTCATCTGATAGGGTAGATTTTAAAGAGGCTATTCCGGCAGGTTCATTTGCCGAATTAATCTCAAAAGTGTCGCATGTAGGGAATACCAGCCTAAAGGTAGATGTAGAAATATTCCTAGAAACCATGCACAAAGATAATAAGCATTCTGCTATTACGGGTAGTTTTACCTTTGTTGCCGTGGATGATAACCACAGACCAACACCGGTAGTATGCGATAAAATGCTACATGGCTTTGAGTTATAACGCTAAATAGTAAATTAATATAAGCACCTAGTTTTGGTGCTTATATTAAAACCCACCAAGAACACATCATACATTATCTGTTAGTGCTGCAAACTTAGCATTAATGTTTGTCTGAAATAATGAGTAAAAAGGAGGGGGTAAATTTCAAAATAAAAAGGCGTGCACAAAGCACACCTTTTAAAAATTAAAGTACCATGGCGGCTATCCAGCCGAATACCAATAGCGGTAAATTAAAGTGAATAAAAGTTGGAACAACCGAATCCCAAATATGGTCGTGCTGACCATCAGCATTGAGTCCGGAAGTTGGCCCTAACGTGGAATCAGATGCAGGGGAGCCGGCATCACCTAATGCGCCAGCAGTACCAACAAGTGCAGCGGTTGCCATTACGGAAAAGTTTAGCTCTAAACATAAAGGAACAAATAAGGTGGCAATAATAGGTACCGTTGAAAACGAGCTGCCAATTCCCATCGTTATAAATAAGCCGACTAATAAAATTACAGCCGCAGCCATCGGCTTATTACCATCAAAAATAGCGGCGCTACTGTGAACTAAGCTGGCTACGTGCCCAGTTTCTTTCATGACTGCGGCAAAGCCTTGTGCTGAGATCATAATAAAGCCAATCATGGCCATCATTGCCACGCCTTTACTAAATACGTCGCCGTTTTCTTCCCACTTAACCACACCAAATACACTAAATATAACCACGCCAACTAGGCCGCCTAATATCATAGAGCCACTGGCATTTTGAGCAATTAAGGACGCAACTACAGCAAATAAACCAACCATCAATACTTTTTTGGGGTTATCAATTTCTGTTTGTTTACTTTCAAAGGTAAGGGCGGTATTTGTATATTCTCGGCGTTTTCTATAAGTCATAAACAGCGCAATTAACAACCCCACGAACATGCCAATAGCAGGAATAATCATCGCCATAGGTACGCTGGTATTGACTATTTCAAGGCCATTATCCACTAGGTTTTTATGTAATATAGAGTATAAATAAATTCCACCAAACCCATAAGGGAGTACCATATACGAGGTGGCTAAACCAAAGGTTAAAATACAAGCAATAGCGCGTCTGTCTAATCGCAATTTGTTAAACACCACCAATAACGGGGGAATTAGAATAGGAATAAACGCAATATGAACAGGGACTAAATTTTGTGAAGAAATAGCACAAATCAAAATAATAAACAGAATAAAATAGCTTAGCAGGGTTTCGCTTGAGCCAGTTTGTGCGTTAACTTTTGCCAGTAACTTCGCAGCTAAAATACGTGTTAGGCCTGACTTAGAAATTGCGACGGCAAATGCGCCCAACATAGCATAACTTAAAGCAATCTCGGCACCTGACGATAATCCTGAATTAAATGCATCAATACTTTCTTTTAAGCCCATGCCTGCGGTTAATCCGGCAACAAGCGCACTTATTGTCATTGCAACAATCACATTTACACGGACTAAAGTGAGTCCCAGCATTAAAATAACGCCGATAATTACTGCGTTCATAGATTTCTCTGTTTTGTAGATTTAATTAATTTTATCAGATATTTAGCCTGATTTTTACGTTCTTTAGTAAATGGATGCCTTGCATAGCGCACTTGCTTAAATAACTCACAAAAAGCGGTTATTTGTTGCTCAGTATGGGGCGCTTGGTTGCTAATGTATTCTAAAGTTTGGGTTGGCGTGGCATTTTCAGGATAGCTAATCGCGTGTTTATTAGCCCAACGAATAATTTCATAATACTCATTGACCAGTGGCGGTTGTTTTATTGAGGCTTTAGGTCTGTTTAAATAAATAAAGTAAGCCGTAAAACTCAAAATTAAAATAATAATAACCCCAAGCGGCACCAGCCAAATAAACTTATTACCAAATAAGGTAGCAAATAAATCTTGTTGTTTGTCTTTATCAAACCCAAGTACCCAACTAGACCATTGATAATCTAAGTTTTCTAATTCAAGTCTAAGCCAATTAATTGCGGCATAGTTACTTAAACTAACGAGTCCAAAGTTAATATTATTTTTAAATTCGTCATTAAGGGTGGTACTTTGTGACAAGGAGCCGTTTAACCGTTCGGGTGCGACAACCGCTGTGGCATCAAATACTCTCCAACCGGCACCGGTATATACTTCAACCCAGGCATGCGCATCGTATTGACGAATAGTCATATAATCACTGTTTTTATTTAGCTCGCCTCCTAAATAGCCACTGACAACACGCGCAGGAATACCTGCGCTTCTAAAAATAAAGGCGGCGGCGCTGGCATAATGCCCGCAAAAACCGCGCTTATTATCAAACATAAACTGATCGAGCGTATTTTCGCCGCGCATGGGGGTGGGTGTAAGTGTATAGCTAAATTCATTTTTTGAAAAATAGCTTAAAAGTTGATTAAAAAATTCATCAGCATTCGCGCTATTATTTTTTAATTGTTGCGCTAACTGCTGAGATTTTTGATTATTACTAACAGTTAATTGGCTATAAAACCGCTGTTGGGACTTATTAAGCGATGTACTAGATAACGGTTCACTATTAACTGCATATTGTAAAACTTTGGATTTATATTGCTGTTTACGTAATAAACCTAAAGTATTGGCAATAACATTGGGGGTTTCACTAGTTGAAAAACCAAGCCCATATAGCCAATCTGAAATAGCAGGCTCAGCTATAACCGTATACTGAGCAACAGTTTCACTCGTACTTTTTTTAGCGGGTAATATCAACGCTTGCTTTAAAAAGGAGGATGTTTTCCACGCTGCACCATCAAATTCATCATGTACAATAGCGCGCCAATAATAGGGCTTAGGGGGTGGTGTACTATTAAATTTGGCTCTAAATACTAGTTCATCTGAATTTGATAACTTTGCTATATCAAACGGATCGACTTGTTCAGATAATCCTGTTTGTGCCATTTTGGGCCCAGGTAGTTGCCAAAATGCTGGAAGTTTAGGTAAAAATAATAAAAGTATTACGGCTAAAGGAAAAGCCAGTAGCATAATTTTAGCACTTTGTTTTGAAGAGAGTTTTAAACTATGACTAGACTCTAATAACCCTAGCACCGCAAAGTTTAAAATATATAAAGTGCTTATAACTAAGGTAGTAACAATGGTTTGGCTAAACAAATATACCGCTGAGAGTGAAAAGAACGTAAGGGTAATGATCAATTGGTAATGCTGTTTTGATTTTGCCTGCAATAATTTAAAAACACACGACAATAACAGCATGGCTACAAACAATACAACGGTATCTTTAAAGCCTATGCTGCTTAGCATAATAATTAAAGCAATGGCGGCCAATCCATTAGCAAACCACGCGTTGGGTTTCTGCTTTTGTTTAACTGTTAAATAAACATTCCAGCCACATAACACGCTAAGCATTGCAATAAAGGGCAGGGGTAAGTGCTCTGTAAAAAAACTGACTAGCCCTAAATAAATAAACGATAGAGCAAAGTTAATAACGCGATGGTTTTTAATCTCACTCATTATCATTACCGACTTGGCTTAACGCTTGTAAACAGTGCTGATGATGCAGCTTGCCTGAATTGCTGGCGATTAATTTATTAGGAAGTTTTAAAGAATAATTAATGTCACTTTCAAATGCTTGGCAAACTAAAAAACAGAGTTGCCCTAAACGCTGTTCGGTATCGCCCGTGACTAAGTTAAAATCGAATTGTGCATCGGCTGATTTAAAATCACTAAATTGTTTTACAAGTAATTGCTGTGTTTTTGCATAGTGCTTCCATGATATTCGCTGTAACCCCATTTCTGGCAAATGAGTAATTAAACTTTCAAATTCGTCATCACCTTTATGTTTTTCAGTGCCTTCATCGGTATTATTTGCAACTAAGTTTGGGTGTTTTTGATTTGTTGTTTTAATTATTGACGGATAAACATACACCACTTTATTAGGTTGTATATAACTCCACACACTGACTAAACCAAAGGGGTAATTACTGGCAATTTTTATTGGCTTTAACTGATAACAGCCTCGCTTGGTATAAGGTAATGATAATTGACATTTTATTGCTTCATTTTTAACGCGCGTAATGTAACACGCATTTTTTAAATCATTGGAGTAACTCAATGTAATTGATTGGCAAGGATCATCGGCTTCTATTTGCCAAACTAGCTGTGGTGTCTGAGGCGCAAAACTGTCAATGGCGTATTTAAAGCTGACAGTTAAACCTCTGGCATTACTGTAGCCCAATAACAATGCAAAAATTATAATCACAAACATTAAATAAGCCATAAACAGAATTAAATTATTTTGATAATTAATCCCCATTACAAAATTTAATGATGCAACAACGCTAAAGTAAACGCCAAGCGTGGATGGTAAAACATAAATAGTATTATGTTTTAAGGTGATGCTATTTTTTTTGTGCTTATTTTTTAATAAGACCGTTAAAATCGCGCTTTTTATATCGTGAATAAAAGTAGGGCGCTTAAATTTATAAATACGCATTTACCTAAACGGGCACTAATACATGTTGTAAAATGGCCGCTATTTGTGTATCGCCCGCATCACTATGTAAACCTAATCGATGCTGACACACACTTGAAAAAACAGCTTGTACATCTTCGGGTAATACATAATCACGGCCTTCAATATAGGCCCACGCTTTGGCCGATTTAGCCAGTGCCATACTGGCTCTTGGGGAAAGCGAAGTCGTTAATGTTTGAGACTCACGAGTATAAGTCACTAACTCAATTATATAATCAACCACCGGCGAACTTAGCGTGATATTTGATATAGCATCTTGAATTTGCTTAAGTTGATGTTGTTCAATTCGCTGCGGTAACTGCGAATAGTCACGTTTTTGATTATTTAACAGTAACCGTTTTTCTGCATCTTTAGGTGGAAACCCTAAACTAATTCGCATTAAAAAACGATCTAGTTGTGATTCTGGTAACGGGTAGGTACCTGCCTGATATAATGGATTTTGAGTCGCAATTACAAAAAATGGAGTAGGGAGCGGGTACTTGTCTCCATCTACTGTTACTTGATGTTCTTCCATCGCCTCCAATAAAGCACTTTGTGTTTTAGGACCCGCGCGATTTATTTCATCAGCGAGCACCACTTGGCTGAAAATCGGGCCTTTATGAAATGAAAAACTATGTTCATTATTATTAAATATATTGGTGCCAATAATATCAGCGGGCAATAAATCGCTGGTAAATTGTATACGCTGATAAGATAACCCCAGTACTGCAGCTAATGCATGCGACAAAGTGGTTTTTCCCATGCCAGGTAAGTCTTCAATTAGTAAATGGCCTTCACTAAATAAACAGGCTAACGCTAATTTTATTTGTTGTTGTTTACCAAATATAACGGTAGATAGGTCATCAATTATTGTCGTAACAATGTGCTGCATAATTTCCTTTAATCTATGAGTTCTAAACGTTTCATTACCGCATCAACTTTTTGCGCATTAAAGGGCTTAGCTATAAATTCTTTTGCGCCTAGCTCCCAGGTATTTTGCACTGTTTCAAAGCTATTGTGGCCTGAACACATAACAACATGTGCATGAGGGTGTTCGTTGTTAATTGACTCTAAAATTTCAATGCTTTCAGAATCAGGTAAATCAACATCTAAGAATATAACGTTGGGTGATTTTTCAATAAGCAGAGGTTTAGCACAATTAAAATTATCGCACTCAATAATGTCATCAAAACCTAAACCGGCTAATACTTGGCTTAAATCAGCGCGGATCTGTTTAACATCATCAATAATTAAAATTGGTTCGAGTGGGCGTACAAATTCCATATGAATACTTCAACGTTTTTTACGGCTTGTGCTTTAATATTAAGCTAAGCATTAAGGAACCTCAAGGTGATAACTATGAATAACCATAATAGTCGTTTAAAGTCATAAAATGTCCGATACCGTCTAGTATTGGACATAGTGAGCTAAAGCTTTTAAAATACAGCGCTGGTTATATATAGGTACATTACTACCTATAATTTATATTATGTTAAATAAGATTAAAATGTACTTAATCAAACTAACTATCGGTAATTACGTCACTTATAAACATGGTATTTTAGCCCTTTTATTCGCACATTATTTATTTATAGTAATATGCTCTACTTTATTAAATATAAAAACGCTGTAATGACATTTTAATTAATCAAACTATTTAGCTCATTAATTAATTGCTTAAGCTGTTTAGTTTCGTCGTTTAGCTTTTGCTGATACTTTTCAACTTTGTCATGCTTACCTTGGCGCTTAGCTTTTTTAATATCGGTTTTATATTCTTCAATTTCTGAATTTGTATCATCTATTTCTTGCAACTCTGCTTTTAATCCATCATGGGTACAATATGCGTTTATGTTATTGAGTGATTTATTAAGACCTGCAGCTTGATGTGAATTACCTTGGCGTTTTGCAGTTTATAACTGGTGGTTAACTTCACAGGCTTTTTTCGCACATCCCGTTAAATCTGCACAATCATCTTTGGCCAATACGACTGTTGAACCGGCAAATAAAAAACTTATTGTAATACCTTTAATAATTGTCATTTTATAGTTTTTATTATCTCGCATTATTAATTATTCCTATTTAATTCATCGCTAGCGGCAAAATATAGATAACAGCCCTTGCAGCTCTTCATTTATAACATGTTGTTTTACAACATCTTGCATAGGAGTATTTGATACTTTGTTATTTAAAATACCCACCATTTTAGCGCTTTCTCCAGCACATAAAGCCTTAACACTGTGTACGCCTAATCTTATTGCTAACATACGATCCGCTGCAGATGGATTACCGCCGCGTTGTAAGTGCCCTAGCTTAGTTACGCGCAAATCTATACTGGGATTAACGGTACTTATTTTCTCACATATATGCTCAACGCCAATTTCATCACCTTCAGATACCACCACAATAAAAGCATGCTCACTGTGATAATCGCTAATTTTATTCACTAAATAAGTTATGTCTTCATCATTTTCAGGTATTAATATCGAATCGGCGCCAGAGGTTAAACCGGCATAAGTGCCAATATAACCAGAATCACGTCCCATTACTTCAATAACAAACACCCTATTATGTGATTCTGCAGTATCTCTAATATTATCAATACATTGCATTGATGTGTTTACTGCGGTATCAAACCCTAAGGTGTAATCTGTACCCGCAATATCATTATCAATAGTGCCTGGAATGCCTATATACGGTATGTCAGTAATTTGTGATAACCATAAACACCCTCTAAATGAACCATCTCCACCTATCACAATTAAAGCGTCAATATTATTATGTTCAATTGTGGCTAGTGCTTGATTTCTACCGGCATCACCTCTAAATCTTTCACTACGCGCTGTTTTTAACACAGTACCACCTAAGTGCATGGTTTGTTGTAGGTTTTTGCAATCAAGTGTCACTAAATCATTATCAATTAAACCCTCAAACCCTTTTCGAACGCCCGACACTTTTATTCCGTGTTGTTGAGCGGCTTTTACTATGGCAAATAATGCGGTGTTCATCCCAGGCGCATCGCCTCCTGAGGTTAATACGGCAATGTGTTTAATTGGCTGCATCGGTTCACATCCTTCGATAAGCTAAACTTCAATAATTCATAATAGCTGTTTATGAGTAGGCTGTGTAAAGTAAGCGCAGTAAAGTTGATCTACTTAGGGTTTATTTGATTGTTTAATCAGTATGAAGGGAGCAGTTTTAAATTGAAAACTTTGCTTTTAAAACAACATACCGTAATTTTTAATGGAGAGCCGCTGTAAAAGGAATATTTTTACAAATTTCGGCTTCTATTGTTAGTAACTCGTCTAAGCGTTCGTCAACTTCTTGCTTATCAAAGTATTCGTAGGCGAGTTCCACAAATAAATTTTTATGTTTTTCTTCTGATTTAGCAATTGCGACATAAAAATCTTTTTCTTTTCCTTCAGGTAGTGCCTCGGCAACTAAAGAAAAACGTTCATGTCCCCTCGCCTCAATTACCCCACCTACTAATAATCTGTCCATTAAAAAACCGTCACGACCATGCCTAAAGTGTGCACGAATTTGTTTAATGTATGGATCTTTTTTATCATCACCTAAATTAGTATCGCGTTCAATTAATAGTTTAAGTACTTGTTTAAAATGAATTAACTCTTCAAGAGCTAAGTCAGTCATGGCTTTAACTAATTTACGCTTATCCGGATAATGTGAAAGCATTGACATAGCCATGCCAGATGCTTTTTTCTCAGCAGCAGCGTGGTCTTGTAAAAAGGTTTCGAAGTCGGCTAAAACAACTTCGGTCCATTCAAATGGCGTGTGGTATTTTAATTCAAACATAGTGATACAACTTATAAAATAATGCGTGGATTTTAGCGTATTTAAAAATAAAAATCTTTGGTTGCGATTTAAATTTAACTTTCATAAGGCAAAAACTTATCAATCCGCCCTTTTGCCGTCGACTCAATTTTTAATGGGTGCTTTATATCATTCCATGCAGTGACTTTACCGCCCATGTTCATTTTTTCAAAGCCAGCTAAGCTGCTGGTAATATTTAAAAACTCACATAGCTTATTAAAACTCTCGGGATTTGCTATATCAATGGCTAAAAAATCATTAGGCCGGTCAGCAAAATAAGTATTAGCACTATTAATATGAGTGTTATAACAATTAGTTAAATATTCATCCTGGTTAATATTTTCGAGTGAAAAATCACTAAACGTATTTAAATAACAGCGCTTTAAATGAATATTAAAGCCCCCATCAGCACGCGTTAAATTAGTATGCATACGCAGTAAAAGCTGTTTGATTGATGGCAACCACGCGCTAAGTTCTCGCTTTAAATATACAAATTTAGAACCTGGGTAATATTTATCTAATGTTTGATAATCGTTAAATACAGGTGTGTCAGCGATAGCCACCGCATTTTCAAAACAAGCGTTAGTGTAAGCAGTATGGGCAGTAGGTATACCAAAATCTAAAAATGCATTACATACGCTAGTCGTCCCAGTGCGTGGTAAACCAATAATAAATATTTTTTGTGTCATGGCGTTTTAAATGTCTTTTCCTGAAAACCAAAGTGATGCATCATTAAGGGGTGTTAATGCGGGTAACTGATTGTTTTTTAATTTAATGATAATTTTATTTTTTATATCTGCATGCTCAATCGCACTGCGATGATAAGCCTTAAACAAACGATCAAACTCACCGTTTTTACGCATAATAGCTAAGCCTTTCTCAACCGCTTGCGCTATTTCGGGCTTTTCTTTACTAAAAAAGAAGTAGATTGCACTTGGGTATTGCAACAAGAAGTGTGGCACTATCGTGAGGTTAGCACCGGCTTCATCTTTAAAGGTATTGAGCTCAGTTTCAACCTCTAACACAGAACGAGGAAATACATCACCTCGGCCTTTTATCAACATATTAAATAACGAACTATATTCGATTGATGTCGATACAGTTAAGCCGTTATCCTGCAGTATTTGTGTGTCAGGCCAATCATGCCCTTGAATAAAGTGTATGCTTTTAAAGTCGCTCAGGGTATTGATGTTTAATAAGGTATTCACTTTATCCTGTGTAGTTACCAAAACACGCCACCCATATAACCCCTTAAATATAGGCACTCTAACGGGTAGTAATTGTTGCTCACGCTGTTTAGAGGTCATGGTCCAAGCTACGTTTATTTCATCATTATGAAGAATTTGCTTTAACGCGCGGCTCTGTGGCATCGAAATACTTGAGGGTTGTAATGTAAAATTTTCTCCGCTGAATTGCATGGCTGTTCTTAATAGTACTAACGGGTATAATATTTCATCTTCACCACTGCGCATTGTTTTGGGGTATACAACATGCAAACTAGAAACGGTGTTTTTGCTATTATTTTCTATTGCCCATGCAAATGATGTCAGTGAACTGAAAAAATATAAACATGTAAAAAAAATAGCTAACCGCATAATCGTTTATCTACTTAAAAGTAATAACACCGCGCTTACTATCACAATAGCAAAGGTGAACATCATGCTCAATCCACGTGCCTTTAAATTATTGTTAATAATGGCAGACCCATGAACAACACGGCTGATAAATAATAAACCGCCTAGTGCATGTACATAATGACTAGCTAACCCTTGATACTCCAATAAAAAAACTAAAATTAAGCTAATGGGCACGTACTCAATAAAATTACCATGCGCTCGGGTTGCACGTTCAAGCGCGGTATTACTGCCATTACCTAACGAAATCCCTTCGGCTTTACGTATTTTTATAACATTAACACTCAAATAAATATAATAAAGGGCCAATAAGGCCGCATAGCTAGATATGATCACAGTATAGTCCATTTAATTTTTCAACAATAATAACACATAAGTTAAGCGGTAAATCAGTAGTTTTATCATGAACTATGCTAGAGTAATTTATACATTGGAATAGTAATAAGTAAGGATAATATGTATTTAAGAACAAAAATCATCAATCACTATCGTGAAATAATAAACAGTATTGGCTTTTATCCCTCGCTCCTGTCTGTTGCGTTTTTAATTTTTGCTGTACTCACTATGTCTGTTGAGTATTTAGCCCCTATAGAGCAATTTAAATCATTAATCTCATTTGTATTAGTAGACAGTGCAGAAAACGCACGAACCATATTAAGCACCTTAGCTGGTAGTATTATTTCGTTAACTGTATTTAGTTTTTCTATGGTGATGGTGGTTTTAAATGCGGCCAGCGCTAGCTTGTCACCCAGAGTCGTTCCTGGGCTTATTACTCGTAAATCGCATCAAATGGTATTAGGGTTTTATTTAGGCAGTATTATTTATTCTATTATAATGCTCATTAATATTAATAAGTTAGATAACGGAAATACGGCAATACCCTCATTAGGGGTACTCTTTGCGTTAATTTTTGGTTTGATTTCTTTGGGCTTGTTCGTTTTTTTTATTCACTCTATTTCAAAAGCAATTCAGGTTGATAACGTATTAAATGGTTTATTTAGACAAACCAAACAAGAGATCCAAGACATCATCAACAAACAAGGCGATAACCCCGTTGATAACTTTCCTGAATTTTCAAATTGGCATTCAATAAAAAGTACTACTGAGGGTTACTACAAAGGGGTTCACACAAATAAGCTGTGTGCTATTTTGGCTGAAGAAAAAATAGAACTTTTTATTACTGTTAAGCAAGGTTACTTTACCGTTAAAGGCTACCCTTTCTTAAAGTGTAATAAAGACATTTGTGAAAACGAAGAGTTAATAGAGAAAATCTTAGACTGCTTTATTTTTTATATAGAAGAATACATTAGCGATCATTACCGTTATGGATTAACCCAAATTTCTGAAATTGCGGTAAAAGCAATGAGCCCTGGGATTAACGATCCGGGGACAGCGGTTAAAGCTATTGATATGCTGAGTATTTTATTGATTGCTCGCCTAAAGATTAATGCGATTAACTACGCGTATTATCAATCAGAAGAAGCCCCTTTGCTCTATTTCCATGAAACCAGTTTTGATGAATTACTGCACGATAACTTCACTCCTTTGCGTAATTATGCCAAAGCAGATGCCTATGTAATGACCAATGTTATTGAAGCATTTAAAAATATTTTGTTTATTGCCAACGAGGATGTTGAAGCTCGAAACAGTGTGTTTAATTATTTAGGTGCCATTGTTGATGATATTAATCAGCACATTTGTAATGAGTATGACCGGCGAGAAATTAGAAATATGCTACAAGCAATAGTGCGAATTAGTGAGTTACAAGGTAATCAGTTGGTGGCACGTTTTGAGCAGCACCAACCTATTAGCGAGTAGGCTCTGTAGAGCTATTTATTCTGCCGAGGGGTAAAGAGTTATCGCTCCTCGGCAGCGCCTATTTGGCATTGAAAGATCATCAAGCCCTAATCTATATAATAAATTGCATAGCTTGACGCGCTAATAGTAATTTCACCCGCATGATAGGCATCTGGGACATAATTACCAGGTGCACTGTCTGCCATCATTACTTTTTCACTTCGCATGTACGGTGTAGATGGCATATCAAGCGGGGTTAACGACGCGCTATATAAGCCTTTTAACTCTACATCAAAGTCGTCACTTAGCTCTTTTGCCGCGACTTTGGCTTGTTTAATTGCCATTTTTTGTGCTTTTTTATGCAGCTCATCGTAGTTGCTAGCTAAAAATTGCGTTTGTCTAATTTCATTAATGCCATTATTAACTAAGCTCTGAAGTAATTCAGGGTATTTATTAATTGCAGAGAGTTTAATGGTGAGCGTTCTTGATACTTTAAAGCCAGTAAACTCTTGTTTACCTGTTTCACGATTATATTGGTTATCACGGTATATAGAAATTTGACCGGCATTAATATCCGCATCATCTACCCCTAGTTTTTTTACTAAACTTATTGCACTGGCCATAGTGGTATCGGTTTGTTTTTTTGCTGCAATTAAGTCTTTATCTATTTCAGTAATGCCCACCGTTAATAAAACATGATCCGGCATCGTCGTTAGTGAAGCTTCACCTTTAACATAAATATGCGGCTCTTCTGGGGCGTTGCTCGCATAAGCTGATGTACTGAGTAATGCGGCGATTAAAATCGAAAGCGTTTTCATAAGTCTATCCTTTTAAATTTGATTGCCTCAGTTAACACCTTATGCGGTTAATTAAAGATGAACAAGCATAAAAAAACAGGCAAAAGCCTGTTTTTTTTAATCTCTACTGTAATTAAATGCTGCAACGCTTGTAGTTACGGTATTTTGGTAACCAGTAGTTTTTGTCGATGGCTGCCCACAGCGCATCGTCTGAAATTTCAAGGGCTACGCCCTCTTCAATTGCTTTTTTAGCCACTGCAAACGCAATACGTTTACTAAGCGTTTCAATTTCAGTCAGTGCCGGTAGTAAGCTGCCTTTACCTGTATTAGCTAAAGGTGACGACTCAGCTAACATTTCGCTCGACATTATTAGCATCGCATCGGTAATGCGGGTTGCTTTGGCGGCAATAACACCTAAGCCAATACCTGGGAATATGTAACTATTATTACATTGTGGAATTGGGTAAGTCACACCGTTATAAACAACTGGGTCGAATGGGCTGCCTGTTGCAACAATTGCTTTGCCATCGGTCCATTTAATTACATCTTCTGGATACGCTTCAACTTGCTTAGATGGATTACTTAACGGGAAAATAATTGGCGATTCACATTTAGCATGCATAGCGCGAATGACTTGTTCGGTAAATAAGCCAGGTTGGCCTGATACACCAATTAAAATATCTGGTTCAGCACAATGCATTACATCTAATAACGACGCGTATTCACCGCTGTAGATCCAATCAGCTAAGCAGCTAGTTGGTTGTGCAAGCATTTGTTGAAAGTCACGTAAGCCTTGCATACCATCTGTTAATAAGCCAAAACGGTCAACCATAAAGACTTGGCTACGTGCCTGTGCTTCACTAATACCCTCAGCAACCATAGTGCTAACGATTTGTTCAGCAATACCACAGCCTGCAGAGCCTGCGCCTACAAAAACAACTTTTTGAGTTGATAATTTAGCACCTTTAACACGACATGCTGCTAATAAAGAGCCCACAGTGACCGATGCAGTTCCTTGAATATCATCATTAAAACTACAAATTTCGTTGCGGTAACGCTTTAATAATGGCATTGCATTAGGCTGAGCAAAATCTTCAAACTGCAATAACACATTTGGCCAGCGACGTTTTACTGCTTTAATGAATAAGTCTAAAAACTCATCGTATTCATCTTGTGTAATACGTTTATGGCGAGCACCCATGTACATTGGGTCGTTTAATAATTTTTCGTTATTGGTTCCCACATCGAGCATAACCGGTAACGTATAAGCTGGGCTAATACCGCCACACGCGGTATACAAAGAAAGTTTACCAATTGGAATGCCCATACCGCCAATACCTTGGTCGCCAAGACCTAAAATACGCTCACCGTCGGTAACAACAATCACTTTTACTTTGCCTTTTGTGGCATTACGTAAAATATCGTCAATGTGAAAGCGATCTTCATACGAAATAAATAAACCACGGGCACTGCGATAAATATCAGAAAACTTTTCACAGGCATCACCTACTGTTGGGGTGTAGATAATAGGCATCATTTCTTCGATATGATCGCGCACTAAACGGTAAAAAAGCGTTTCGTTATTATCTTGAATGGCGCGTAAATAAATGTGCTTATTTAAGTTGTCGTTAAAACTTGAGTATTGTTGGTAACAACGCTCAACTTGCTCTTCTATTGTTTCGTAACGAGGAGGAAGTAAACCAGCAAGATTAAAGTTTTCACGTTCTTTTTGGCTAAAAGCACTTCCTTTATTCAATAGCGGGGTTTCAATTAGGCCTGGGCCAGAATAAGGAATATAAAGATAATTTGGATCGGTATTTGTAGTCATATTTCCAAGCTTTACTGAATCTTAAGTAATGATCTGCCATTATCATTGTTAAAGGCTAAATTGCAATGACATTTAAGCTTGTCAGACCATTGAAAATTTACAAATACAAGCGCTACTTTAGTATAAAGTCACTCATATTTGGTGAATATGTTAGCAGGCTGTTGTGAATTTATAAAAATTAAAAACGGGCATTAGACCAGCGTTTGCTGTGTGCAATGGTTACAACAGTGTCAGTTATTTTTTAGATTTGCTAATTTTTTACATTAGTTAACATACTATTTTCAATCAAATAATCATTAACTATTAAGCTATTACATAAATAACAGCAGGTAATACATTAGCTGCAAACCTGCTGTTGATTATACATGTTTTAGAATTTAAATGAGGCTTTATTATTATTTTAATCCGATAATGCCATCCCTTCCCTGCGAGGATCGGCGGCGCCATACAAACGGTTATTTTTAACTTCTACCGCATGCAGCCCAGAGTTTAAGTCAATCACGCGCACATCATGGCCGCGCTTTTTAAGCTTTGGTACCACCGCTTCAAGTGCAGTGCCTTTTTCTACGCTGGTGTAGTCGTTGCGATTAGTGGTTCGCGGTAAATTAATGGCTTGTTGCGCGTTTAAATTCCAATCTAAAACGCCAATAACAACTTGCGCTACATAATCAATAATGCGACTACCACCAGGAGAGCCGACCACTAAACGTAAGCTCCCATCTTGATTAAATACCATTACGGGTGACATTGAGCTGCGCGGACGTTTATGGGCTTCTACTCTGTTAGCCACTAACTTGCCATTTTTACGCGGCGAGAGTGAAAAATCAGTCAGCTGATTGTTTAAAATGAAGCCATTAACCATGACCGTCGAACCAAACGCCATTTCTATAGAGCTGGTCATCGAAACAGCATTGCCTTTGCTATCAACAATCGAGACATGTGACGTAGACGGAAGTTCAAAAGAGTCATCATTTGCGTAGCTTAAGTAATCAACTGGATCACCAGGAAATGCTTTTTTATCTTCTTCGCTAATTAACTTTGCGCGGGTAGCGATGTAATCTTTGTTTAATAACTCCTCGGTAGGGACTTGGGTAAAATCAGGATCGCCAATGTATTTATTTCGATCAGCAAACGCAATGCGCGATGCTTGGCTAAAGTAATGAATAGCCTCTGCGCTATTAGCTTTAATATTGGCCATATCTTTATGTTCAAGCAAGCCTAAAATTTGTAGCACCGCTACACCGCCACTACTAGGTGGTGCCATTGAGCACACTTTGTAAACGCGGTATTTAATACATACAGGGGCGCGCTCTTTGCTGGTGTAGTTAGCAAGATCTTGTACAGATAATTTACCCGGGGCAATTTTTGATTTCTGCACTGCACTTACCATGGCTTTTGCATTATCACCTTTATAAAAAGCATCAATCCCTTGTGAGGCAATGTCTTTGTATAAATTAGCAAGCGGCTGGTTTTTTTTAATACTGCCTACTTTGATCACTTCACCATTGGGGAAAAAATACTCATTGATCACCGGCATACTCATAACACCCGGGTTTAACTGCCTAACGAGTAAGCCATGTAATCGTGGAGATACTTCAAACCCTTGTTCGGCTAGTGCAATAGCTGGCTTAAATAACGTTGCCCATGGCAAATTACCATATTGTTTATGGGCACTGGCAAACGCATGTAAAATACCTGGTACACCCACAGAACGACCACCTACAACTGCTTCAATCCATTTAACAGCTTTGCCATGTTCATTTAAAAACAGGTTTTCATCGGCATTACTGGGGGCTGTTTCGCGACCATCAAAACTGGTGAGTTTATTGTTAGCTTTGTTGTAATACATCATAAACGTACCACCACCAATGCCTGATGACTGCGGCTCAACTAATGTAAGCACTAATTGGGTGGCAATTGCGGCATCTACGGCGCTTCCGCCTTGGGCTAAAATGGCCTTTCCCGCTTGTGAGGCATAAGGATTTGCAGCCGCAACCATGTATTTATCGCCAGGTACTAATTGCTTTTGTACTACCCCTGTGGCGGCTTCTGGTTCACGGGTTTCAATTTGGCTTGCTTGCTGTGCAAATAAAGGGAAAGACAGTGCACTTAAAGAGAGAGCAAATAAAGAGTTGAGCTTAAAATTCATAATTACTGATTAAACTTAAATTGCATGGAAGATAATTGGCATCTTAAAGTTAAACAGGCACAATATGCAAAAATAAATATAAAAAAATGATCATTAAATGCTTAATTTACCCCTTCAGCCGCGTTATGTTTTACCCCCCTTGTGTTTAATTGTATTAAGTACGCTCTTAGCATGGCTTGGTATGAACAATGAGCTTGAGTTTAATCGCCCATTAATTGAACAAGGCCAACTATGGCGTTTATTCACCAGCCAATTTGTGCATGCTAACTGGGCACATTTAGGTTTAAATTGTGCCGGTATAGCACTTATTTGGTTGCTTCATGGCGAATACACAACGCCTAAGCATTACAGCTTTAATGTTGCACTCCTTGCGCTTTGGTGTGGCTTGGGGGTTTATTGGTTTTGTCCAACAATCATTATTTATACAGGGCTGAGTGCGCTATTGCATGGCGTGATCGTGTGGGGGGCGATAAAAGACGTCGTTGTTGGGTTAAAATCAGGTTATGTCTTGTTTATTGGCGTATGGATAAAGCTTATTCTTGAGCAAGTTAATGGTCCAAGCGCAGAAATTGGTCAACTTATTCAATCAACGGTGGCCGTTGATGCGCATTTAATTGGCGCAATTGGTGGGGTTTTATTAGCTGTGCCGCTGGTTGTAAAACACATCAAAAACGATAATAAACACAGCTAAAAAAACGCCACATAAGTGGCGTTTTTATTTTTAGTCGATTAAAGCGTTTCTTTAAACAGTTTATAAATTCGACGGTATTCATCTAACCAGCTCGAAGGCTGAACAAAACCATGCGGTTCTACTGGGAAGATTGCTGTTTCAAAGTTTTCTTTTTCAAGTTCTATTAAACGCTGTACTAAACGTACTGAATCTTGAAAGAACACATTATCATCAACCATAGGCGCATTTATTAATAAATGCTTTTTAAGCCCTTCTGCATAATAAATAGGTGAACTACGCTCATAGGCAATCGGGTCAACATCAGGGTGATTCAAAATGTTAGCCGTATAACCTGTGTTGTAATGAGCCCAATCAGTCACTGGACGAAGCGCTGCACCTGATTGAAACAAGTCTGGCGCGGTAAATAACGCCATGAAGGTCATAAACCCACCATAAGAGCCACCGTAAGTCCCTACCGATTGGGTATTAACATTGGCATTATCCGCCATCCATTTTACGCCATCGGCTAGATCTTGTGTTTCAGGTGTTCCCATTTGGCGATAAATAGCCGTTCGCCAATCACGACCATAGCCTTTAGATGCGCGGTAATCCATATCCATTACTACATAACCTTCATCTGCTAGTAATGAATGGAACATAAATTCACGGAAGTAGCCAGACCACCCCATGTGTGAATTTTGCAAGTACCCTGCACCGTGGTTAAAAATAACCGCTTTGCGGGTTTTGCCTGTTTCACCCTCTTGGTAATCAGCGGGGTAATAGACTTTGGCGTATATGGGCTGATCTGTATGACTTGATGGCACAGCAACAATTTTAGGCGCTGTGAGTTTTTTAGCTAAAAACGCATCAGATACCGTATTGGTTAAACGAGTCGCGGTTGTGTTTGCTTTAGCCTCTGCCACATAAAGTTCAGTCGGCATAGTGATTTTAGAATGTCTAAGTAATAACTTAGATTGATCAGGGCTTAAGGTGTAATCCGTCATACCGTTTAAGTCGGTTACTTGCTCACTAACACCTGTTTGTGGATTAACGCGGTATATTTCGTAAAGACCCGGATGCTCAATATTCGCTTTATAGTAAATAGCACTATTGTCATCAGTAAGGGTTAAGTCAGACACTTCAAACTGACCTTGTGTTAAAGCTATAGCTTTGCCATTTAAAGGTTTTTTATAAAGCTGACTGTACCCCGACTCTTCCGATAAATAATAAAGCGTGGTTGAGTCATTTAACCAACCAAAGTCGTTAAACGCATACGCAATCCACGCATCGTCATGTAAACGGTGTTGAGATACGAGTTTGTTATTTTCAAAATCAACGGTGGCCAACCAACGATCTTTGTTATCCCATGCTTCAAGCATAATCGCCACTTGGCTGCCATCATCGTTCCAGCTGATAGGCGATTGATCCCATCCCCAGTCTGAAATTACATTAATGCCACGCGGTTGTTTCTTAGACTTATACGTTTTGCCATCGCGGGCATAGTTTTCTTTTTTAATCTCAGCGAGTACATCTTCATCAAAACCAGGCAAGGTATTAAACCCTAAAGTAGTTTGGCTTTGATCTGCAAGGTTAATATAAATAATTTCAGAAGTTTGCTCTTTAGCGTCAGCCACACGACGGCGAACTTTTTTAGGCTCTATAGTCGCATCATCAGTGATGTAGTTAGGCATAATGTCGCCTTCACCACGCCATGAACTTTTTTCTTGAACAACCACAATTAACGCGTCGCCATTTGGAGAAAGCTGGGCTTCATCAACCGTGTTGCCATCGCCTAAATAGTAATGCGTGTTGGCAATTGAGCTATTTTGAGTTTTGACTTGCTCATTTCGCGCATACTTGTCTTGTTTGTTTTTATGCTGCAGTGCAATGTAATCAATCAGCTTATGTTGTTCTTTGGCAATATAAGTTGTTGGCTCTTTTACGCCTTGTGGTTTGTCAGCCAGTTTTAAATTAGCAATTTCACGGGTTAAACCTGTGGTTAAATCTACTTTAAAAAAGATATTACCTTGGCGATACGCTAAGTTACCATCGTTTAAAAATTGTGGCTTTGACTCGGTGGCTGAGCTTTGCGTAATTTGCTTAATTACGCCTGACTGTACGTTTTTAATAAATATGTTGCCTTCAAACACATAAGCTTGAAGTGATTTATCGTTAGAAAAAACAGCTTTACTTGAGCCTACGCTGTGAAGCTGATTTAAAGCCACTTGCTCTGCTGTTTGAGCGTTTACAGCTTGAGTGAATAAATCTCTTAGCTCACTACCTTGTTGTTTTCGCGCGTAAATAACAGTACTTGAGTCAGCACTCCAAAATGCACCTTGCGGTTGACGTCCAATCCAATCAGGGTGAGCCATCGCTTGTTCAAGCGTAATTTTTGAGACACCTATGTCTGCAGGTGTGTTAACAACACTTGCAACCTTGGTATTTGTTTGAATAGCTGAGTCATTAGAAGTTGTGGCGGTTGCTGTACAGCCCGCTAACATAACACTTGACGCAACAGCCATTGCAACAAGTGTTTTAGAAGATGAAAATTTAAAAATCATAGTGCTTCTTGACGGTTATTATAATTAACCGTATTTAAGCAGAAGCACCTTTATAATTGCAATTATTTAAGATAAACAACGCTGATATCGGGGTGAGTAACCCGTTTATTCAACCGTTAAATCAAGCCATACCATACGGTGGTCACTTGATGCGTTTCTATCTTTGATTAAACGGTACAATTCGCTTTGTTTTTTCGGCCAAAATACGCCACCATCTTTAATGGTTAGTCCATAAATTGAAGGCAGAACATAATCAACGCGTGCTTGCCAATTAGCAGTGTAATTTTTAGCATAAGCTTGTGGGTATTGCTCTTTAGCGCCCTCACTGGTTGGAATAAAACCGGCATTAATCATCGGGCTTTTAAGTAACTGATCTGTTGTATTTGTGCGCTTTTTATCGCCCTCAGGGGCGGCATTTAGGTCACCTAAAATCACAAAGCGCGATTTTGCTGCAAGCCCACCCTTTTTACCGTTATCGTCATACAGGTAACTTTCGTTATTAACGTAATCGGCAATTAATCTAATTTCATCATGGTTACGAATGCCGTTTCTGTCTTCATCTCCATCAAACACAGGAGGCGTAGGATGCGAGGCTAACATGTGAACGACTTTATCATTTACTTTTACCGGTATATCCCAAAACGATTTAGAGCTTAAACGTAAAGCATTCCATTCTTCTTCGTTATACCAATTTGTATTGTTTTTTGGGTCTACCGGCATTTTCACATTCGGTAAATCTTTGTGCTTAAATGTTTGCAGAGTTCTGATGTTGTCAAAATCAATCGGGTAGCGAGATAAAAACGCCATTGCGTAATGGCCTTCAAAAAAACCAAAGCCCTGTGCATCACCCATTACACCGGTTTTTTTGCCGTTATTGTCCAAGTCAAACTCAGTTGCTAAGCCTGTGTTAACTGGTGCAATGTAAACATAAGGGTAATCGATAGCCGCTTGATCATTTTGCCCTACATTTAAGTAATGGGTTTTAAAGTATTCGATCCCTTGTGATTTAGGGACGTAGTCGAATTCATTTAAAAGCACGACATCTGGACGAACGCGTTGAATTATTTCAGCAATATTTTTAATTTGCTGGTGGTCAGAGCGCAGCGCGTTAACTAAGGCATCGCTTTTTACTTTTTCATTTTTAGCGGTGTAATTGGTTGCATCCATACTGACATTAAACGTTGCGACCCGTAATGACTCTGCGTGAACATAGCTTGCTGAAACCAGTAACAATAAAAAGCCACCAATAATTTTAATACCGAGATCATGTCTCATTATATGAATCCATCTATGATTAATAATAAAATAACACAGCTAACCACGATCCAAAGAATCACAGCCATTAAAAACGGTTTAATTCCCGCTTGCTTTAGTACCGATAATGACAAACCACTGCCTATTAAAAACAATGTCATCACTAGTATTTGCTTCGCTGCAATGTTTATCAACTCCCAATAAAATGAAAGCGACGGCACATAGGTATTAATTAATGCGGCTAATAAGAAGCCTACAATAAATAATGGAATACTCGCCTTTTCATCTGAGCGCATAAACACACCCGCAAGCGTAGTATATGGAATAATCCACATAGCACGAGTAAGCTTCACTGTTGTTGCTATGCTCAGTGCCACTGCACCATAAGTAGCCGATGCACCTACCACGCTACTGGTATCATGAATTGCAAGTGCAGCCCACAATCCAAACTGCTCTTGGGTTAGTTCAAAATAATGCCCAATTGCAGGGAATAATAATAACCCTACACCATTGAGTAAAAATACGATAACCAGCGCCACAGCCACTTCATGATCTTTGGCTTTTATAACCGGTGCCATGGCCGCAATAGCGCTACCACCACAAATAGCGGTTCCAAAGGAAATTAACACGCCTGTGTTACGATTAAGTTTAAACACTTGAGTTAAAATTTCGCCAAGCCCAATTATGGCAGTAATACTGACAATTGTTAACACTAAAGAGCTGCGACCAACCTCAATTACCTGATTAAAATCAACAGCAAACCCCAATCCCACAACTGCTAACTTTAGCATCCATTTACTGGCCTTTTGTGATAACTCAACAAACGGGTTACCCAAGGTAATCGCAAATAACGCCCCCATAACCAAGGCACTACCAGCGCCAATAAATGGAGTGATACACAAGGCCAGTAATATTATAAATACAGGTTTATGTAATTTAGCGATAATCATAACGTTAAGCGCGAATGAGTTTATTAGTCAGTTTATGGACAACGGGGGCAACAAATATAACCGTTGGAAAGGCAATACAAAAGGCACAAACAATAATACAAAACTTTGGGTGGATCATTGAAAAGAACCTTTAGAAGGTAAAGCGATAAATTGAAGTTAAGTTCAATTTATCGCTTTGTTTTTTAACTTATAATAGCGATTTGCTGGTAGCTAATACACCGGGGTAATCTTGCTCTGGCAAACACATTGCGAGTTCACCAAGGCGTTCACCTAATTGCTGTAAATTATCAGCAGATACATTAATGTGGCCCATTTTGCGACCTGGTTTTACACTTTTACCGTACCAATGGCTGGTTACATCTGCTGTTTTTAACACATCAATAGGGATTTGTGGTTGGCCTAATACATTTATCATAGCAGTAGGCTGCTTAATTTGCGTACTACCTAAAGGTAGGCCGGCTACAGCGCGCATATGGTTTTCAAATTGCGAGCAATGAGCACCTTGTTGCGTCCAATGGCCTGAGTTATGAACTCGCGGCGCAATTTCGTTAACTAATAACGTACCCTGTACATCAAAAAACTCTATGGCCAGTACACCTACATAATTAAGCTCATTTGCAATTCGGGTAAATGCTGAGGTTGCTTGACTCTCGACTAAACTATTATCTTTACCGGCTAGTGAAAGCGTTAATACACCATTGGTATGTTGGTTTTCAGTAAGTGGATAGATTGCAACGTTACCCTCTTTGTCGCGCGCGCCAATAATAGATACTTCACGATCAAAAGGGATCATTTTTTCTGCAATTATGGTGTGCGGAGCGTGCTCAGTGCCTGATGCAATAAAATCAGCCATTTCAGCCCAAATCTGTTCAATTTGATCGTCTGATTTTAAACGCCATTGGCCTTTACCATCGTAACCCGCTTGGCATGTTTTAATGACTAATGGCTTACCAAGTGTTTGAACCGCGAGTTCAAGATGCGCTTTTTCTGTAATTAACTGATATGGCGCGAATGCAACAGCGGTTTTATCGAGAAGCGCTTTTTCAAGCGCACGGTCGCCACCGGTTTTAATGGCTTGTTTGCCCGGATAAAACTTATTGCTATTACAACACTGTGTAAGTACATCATCTGGAATATGTTCAAACTCGGCCGTAATAGCATCAGCGTTTTCTATCGCCTGTTCGAGCGTTGTTGGATACACTTCGTTTGTAAGCGGATGCACAATCTTTTTGCTGCCTACATCATAAGCAACCACATTTAAATTAAGCGGTGCACCAGCTAAGCTCATCATTCGTGCTAGCTGCCCTGCCCCTAAAATTAAAATATTCATGTTCACTCTGCAGGATTTGGGTTAGCTAAAACAGTCTTAGTTTGTTCTTTACGGAACGCTTCGATTTTTGCGAATATTTCTGGATTTTGACATCCTAAAATTTGTGCCGCTAATAAACCTGCGTTTGCAGCACCGGGCTCACCAATAGCAAGAGTACCTACCGCAACACCTTTTGGCATTTGGCAAATAGATAACAGAGAGTCTACACCGTTTAGCGCTTTAGATTTAACAGGTACGCCTAAAACTGGCAGAGATGTAAACGCTGCCGCCATTCCCGGTAAGTGCGCCGCGCCACCTGCGCCTGCAATAATAACTTTAATACCGCGTTCTGCGGCTGAACTTGCGTAATCGGCAAGTAATTGAGGAGTGCGGTGCGCAGAAACCACTTTAGTTTCATACTCAATGCCAAATTTTTCTAGCATAAGGGCGGCGTGTTCCATGGTTGGCCAATCTGATTTAGAACCCATAATAATGCCAACAGTCATAAATACTCCTCAGTAATGTATTTTAAAAATAGCGGACTTATGTCCGGTTTTATGGCGGGTATTATATACTTAAATGCTGCACTAATGCGACCAGCAGACAATAAAAAAGCCATGTTAAACATGGCTTTTTTTAAACAGCGAAACAATCAGCAATTAAGCTTCTTTACTCGCTAAATATTCTGAGTAGTTACCTCTAAAGTCGATAACTTTACCGTCTTTAATTTCCCAAATACGAGTGGCAACTGATGATACAAACTGACGGTCGTGTGACACAAACATCAAGGTACCTTCATACGCTTCAAGCGCTAAGTTAAGTGCTTCAATTGACTCCATATCCATGTGGTTGGTTGGCTCATCCATAAGTAAAATATTTGGTTTATGCATCATAATTTTACCAAATAACATACGACCTTGCTCACCACCAGATATTACTTTTACTGATTTTTTTATATCGTTTTGTGAAAACAACATACGACCTAAGAAGCTACGCACTACTTGCTCATCGTCGCCCTCTTGTTGCCATTGCTCCATCCACTCAAACAAATTCATGTCTTTTTCAAACTCATCGGCATGATCTTGTGCATAGTAGCCAATGTTTGCATTTTCAGACCATTTAAACTCACCGCTTTTAGGCGCTAAACGTCCTGCTAAAGTGTTTAATAATGTTGTTTTACCCACACCATTTTCACCAATAATAGCAATGCGCTCACCTACTTCAACTAGGCCTTCTAATCCTGAGAATAAAGTTTCTTCAAAGCCTTGCGATAAGCTGGTCATTTCAAGCGCGTTACGGAATAACTGCTTTTCTTGTTCAAAACGAATAAATGGCGACTGACGTGACGACGCTTTTACTTCGTCTAATTGAATTTTATCAATTCGTTTTGCACGTGAAGTGGCTTGCTTTGCCTTTGACGCGTTGGCAGAAAAGCGCGATACAAATTGTTGAAGCTCTGCTATTTGGCTTTTCTTTTTCGCGTTTTCACTTAATAAACGTTCGCGTGCTTGAGTAGCTGCAAACATGTATTCATCGTAGTTACCCGGGTAAATACGTAGTTCACCGTAGTCAATATCGGCCATGTGCGTACATACCGAATTTAAAAAGTGACGGTCATGCGAGATGATGATCATGGTACAGTCACGTTGATTCAATACATCTTCAAGCCACTTAATTGTATAAATGTCCAAGTTATTGGTAGGCTCATCGAGCAGCATGATATCAGGGTCTGAAAACAAAACTTGAGCTAGAAGCACACGAAGTTTAAAACCTGGTGCAATTTCTGACATAGGTCCGTAGTGCTGCTCTTTAGCAATACCCACACCTAATAGTAACTCACCCGCTTTAGATTCAGCCGAGTAACCGTCCATTTCAGCAAATTCAGTTTCAAGATCGGCTACTTTCATGCCGTCTTCTTCACTCATTTCAGGTAGGCTATATATACGGTCACGTTCTTGTTTAATATCCCACAATTCTTTATGACCCATAATCACGGTATCAATAACAGAATATTCTTCGTAGGCGAATTGATCTTGGTTTAGTTTAGCAACGCGCTCATTTGGATCAGTACTTACGTTACCCGAAGATGGTTCTAATTCACCACTAAGGATTTTCATAAAGGTCGACTTACCACAACCATTAGCACCAATTAAACCATAACGGTTTGATTCGCCAAATTTAGCTGAGATATTTTCAAATAACGGTTTAGCACCAAATTGCATGGTGATGTTAGCTGTACTAATAATAGCGCTACCCTCCAAGGGAGACTGAAGTATTTAAATTGCGCGCAGTTTAAACCAAATCACCGTTTTTTTCTATGAAAGTTTATAGCACCAAACTCAAAGTAAACGGTGGCTGTTTATTAACTATAAAAGCAATTAAATAGCCAAAGTACTGGGCGAGAAAATGTGCTTAAAAGGTGAGTAAAACTCATTATTGTACCATTAATGCAGTAAAAAATGTTTAATAAAAAAAACAACTAGCATCAAACCCTTTATAAATTATTTAATCGCGTTAACAGGCGACTTAGTCGCATTTTACTTTTATTAACAATTAATACGGCTATACTAATTTTTTTTATAGTTTTATAGTTTTAGAGTTTCAGCTCTACCCATGCCGACAGACGCAACTATGAAAAAAATTCAACACTCCCTCTCCTGCATTTAAGCCTAATATCTTATTCCAAAATTAAATGGCAGTTTATACGGCTACAAAATAAAAACAGCATTAACTTAAAATGAACAAGCCGAGTGTTTTGTGCTAATTATCATTGATAATTTTTCACTTTTGAGCCTTTTATTGCTTTGCTAGTCTGCATGACTTCGAATTTAGTAATTATAAAAACGTCTTTAATTTAGGCAAGGCACACACAATGAAAAGAAAATTAGTATCGCTAGCAATTGCGGGTATTTTAGCTGCTCCAACTGTTTCAGCAGTAGAAGTGTTTAAGGATGAAAAAAATACAGTCGCAGTAGGCGGATATATTGATGCGCGAGTGATAAATACTCAAGGTCAAAACGAAATCGTCAATGGTGCCTCACGAATTAATTTTGATTTTAAACGCCAACTAAAAAACGGCTGGGAAGCAATGGCTTTAGTTGAATGGGGTGTCAACCCTGTTGGCAGTAGCGATATTGTATACAACAACCGTTTTGAATCTATTCAAGATGAGTTTTTATATAATCGTTTAGGTTATGCAGGACTTAAACACGATAAATACGGCCAAATTACGATTGGTAAACAATGGGGTGCGTGGTTTGATGTTGTGTATGCAACAAACTACAGCTATGTATGGGATGGTAACGCTGCCGGTGTTTACACTTACAACAAAGACGATGGTGCAGTAAATGGTACTGGTCGTGGTGATAAAACACTGCAATACCGTAATAGCTACAACGACTTTGACTTTAGTGTTCAAACTCAGTTAAAAAACAGCGCTTTTTATACTTGTGATGTAAGCAATATTACAGAATCACAATGCCAAGCAAATTTTGAGTCTGGAGATGCTGCTGCACAACAAGTTGAATTTAACTATACGTTTGGCGGTGCAGTAACCTATAACTTGACTGATAAGCTAAAACTGACCGCGGGTATTAACCGCGGCGAGTTTGAATTAACGTATGGCGACGGAACAACCCGCTCTGTTGACGATTCAATTTATGGTGCAGGTGTTATTTGGGGCAATATTGATGCGCCAGGCTTGTATGTAGCCGCTAATATCAACAAAAACGAAAACCACGATACAGATAACATAGGTCGTTTAATTAAAGATGCGATTGGTATTGAAACATTTGTGTCGTATCGCTTTGATAACGATTTTAGACCATTTATTGCCTATAACTTATTTGATGCAGGTGATGACTACGTAATTCAACCAAACTTTAATGCCGATCCTAATGATGTATTTAAGCGTCAATTTGCTGTTATTGGCGTGCATTACTTAATTGACCAAAACACCAAACTTTATGTAGAAGCACGTAAAGACTTTGGTGATTTTGAAAGTAATAATAAACAGCAGCAAGCGCTAATGGAGCAATCTGAAGATGACGGTATTGCTTTTGGTTTTAGATACGTTCTTTAATATCAGTTGAGCTTTCAAGCTTAAAATCACAAAGGTAAACTTAAAGCCCTGCAAAATAGCAGGGCTTTTTTTCGATTTGTTTAGTTGAAGCTTGAGCTATTTTTTCTTAAATGCTTTTTTTAACGCACGCGTCCCCTCTGTTGGCCCTAGAATAAGCCATAAAAAAGCAACCCCTCCTGGGACTAAAACTGCTTTTAATATTGGCCCTAGCAAATAAGAATAAAAATAAATTAGTGGAATAAAAAGTATATAACCAATAACACGTTTGATAAACTTCATGTAACATCCTTATGAAAATGAGCGTGCTCACAATATTAATTGAGCGCGCTCAATTAATCAAATAATGACTTAGCTCTTTTATTAAACAAACAAGTAAAGCATTGAAATATAATGAGTAAAAAAGAAAAGACACGCGATAAAATTTTAGCTTCAGCATGGGAATTATTTTTGCTGCAAGGTTACGATCACACATCAACAAGAGAAATAGCGGTTGCAGCCAATGTTGCTGTAGGTACAGTGTTTAGTCATTTTGAAAATAAAATTGATTTATTGATGGCCGGTATGCAACAACAAATAGCCGTTATTATTAACCAAGCAAAGCAGTTAGATACGCAGCACTCCCCTCGCTTAAAGTTACGTCATTACGCTCATCCGCTTTATTCTTTTTATTGTGAAAATAGTGAATTTAGTAAGCTATTAATTAGCGACATCATTTGGAGAACGTCTTTTTTTAAAGCGCAGATGGATGAATTTAAACAACTGCTTTTTAGTGAACAACCGAAGTTTGATGAAACAAAAGCAAGCGTAATGATGGACTGTTATTTTATGACCTTAATAGATGGGTTAAACGACCCCTTACCTAATGCTGAAAATATGCTTAGACAGTTAAGTAATAAAATAGCGCTTTTGTAATTAAGTCCTGAAGGTATAGACCGGTGCTGATATAAATAAAGCACCGTCCACCTTTTTTGTTATTTAAATTCTTTATTTAACGACTCAGATAGCCAAACTCAATAAGCGTTATAAACCCACCACTCCACTTATGAGTAAATTGATAATTTATATTACCTCATTGCTAATGATTACATTTAAACACTATTTAGTATGATGTGTTCTTTCGTGTATTACCTTACATCCACCAGCCAGCCATTTACACCATAAAATAAGGTAATTTCTAGCAAAACGGCTTAGCTGTACATATATACAGTTAAGCCGTTTTACTAGTGCTACTCTTAATTAATAAATTCATCATAGCCCGTTAAAGCCCCCTTAATACTCAATGCTGGATTATCATTATGCTTTGCATCAGGGTTTACTTTACTCCCCCACCCTAACCAGTTACTAGTATGGCTTACTAAACTTTGCTCTAAGTTATCATACGCCTCAAGCATTACTTTATGTTCAGCCCCGCCAACAGTAAAATATAATAAGGTGGGTTCTATAGTAGCTTTGTGTTTTAGCTTGTAAAAAGGTATTAAAATGATTTACTACGGTCATATCGTCGTACCAAGGCGCAGGACTAAATGCAAAGTAACCATTAAATAGCATTGGTTTGGTGTGCAGCGTATATAAAGTAAAACTGCCCCCTGCCGAAAATCCCGTTAATATACGGTTTTCAGTTAACCTGTATTTAGCCTTTAAATAAGTAATACCAATTCGCTTAATTAAGTGGTCTATTTTGAGGCTGAAAAAACGAGTTGATAGCTAGGCAAAAAAATCGCTATTTAGTTGTTCTAAATGAGAGTTTTTTAACACAGGTAGCGACACGTTTAGCCCCGCAAAATGATTAAGTATTATTGCGGATTGGTATAAGTAGCTCTTGCTCTATAAAAGCAAAAAACAAATCAGCTTTACCAAAAATTTCTGGCGAAGTTTCATGTTTAGACCGAGGATTTGTATTAACGTCTTTCCTTGCATAAGGTGGTACTAAATCACGATTTCGCGTATCGATAAAAAACTGATTAGGTATAGCAACTAAAATAGCCTCATTTAATATGCTTTCAGTATTTAATGCTTTTAGTGCCTTATCCCAATTAGCTAAATTAAAATAACCATCTGTTTTTATAATAAGTGGATACGCTTTATTTTTGTCAAAATCATCGGGTAACCTTATAAATACCTTATAAGACTCATTAAGCACTTTCTAATCTAGGGTTACATCAACAAAGTCTGAAACATTATTTTGATAATAACTAAACCCAGTTATTACAAACCCAAATACACTAACAACTAACAATACATTTAAAATAATCGCTTTTTTAATTCTCATGTGCCATCCATTTTAGTTAATTGCTTATGCCATACGCCGTTATTAAGTTGCTGGTTAAATACAAAGCCAAGTTTAGTGAGTAAGTTATAACAGCGAACATTTTTGCCATGAATTTCTGCATATAAGTGCTCAATGTTTAAAGAGCTATGCACTTCACTGACAAAGCCTTTAAGTACTTCTTGCATTAAGCCTTGCTGCCAATAGAGTGGATCCAGTTCAAAACCAATATAAGCACTTTTGGTTTGTTTACATATTTTATATAAGCCACATGTTCCCAGTAGTTTGCCACTCATATTATGTTCAATTGCAAGCCGAACACCTTCACCTTGGTAATAACTCGATATATCATCTTGAATTAACTGCTTAATATGCTGTTTATTTAGCGGGGTTTTATAATCGTTAAACTCATAAACGAGTGGATTATTTAAAATTGTTAATAGCGCTGCGCCGTGTTTGTGGGTAATTAAACGTAAGGTAACGCGGGGTAATTTTATAGTTTTAAACATGCCTACGCCAAATAAAGTAAACGCGCTTTAAATAGCACTTTATAGAGCGTCATTATTAACTTACCATACCGTATTCACAAGCATTAATTGAGATAAACTATGAGTGACAATTTTAAAGTAATACAACCAACTACTACTGTTTACTGCCCAAAACGTGGTGAAGGTTGGACCCTTACCGGCATTACTAATATTAACGAGTTTACATCGGTTATGTTTGATGGCGTTCGTTATACCTTACCAGCACGTGAAATTGTAGAGCAGTTATTACCTAATCAATTAGCGCGTGAACAACAAGATAAGTAAGGTACTTGTAATAGAAAAAAGGCTGCAGTTATTTGTAGCCTTAAAGATTTTCATTATTAACGTTTTAAAACATAAATACCGAGTGGGGAATCTAGACGAAGGTTATGCTCATCAACATGTAACACTTCCTATTTTCTAACTACTTCTCCCGAAATTACATGTAATATTTTGCCTTCCCTCGTGTAAGGGTAGTATCTATTCCGATGTTTTTTCATTATTTGGAGAATACCTCAATTATCAATTTTTATTGTATCTATATCTGATGCAATAATTTCAATTAACTTCCATTTAAACTGAATATCATTCTCTTTCGCATAAAGTAAAGGTGAATAGATCAGCGTAATTAAAATAGCGAGACATTCCAAGCCCTGACCAAATTGCATATGCCATTCCAACAGGAATTGATTTGAGAGTGAGTGAAAGCAGATAAAACGCTGCACCATAACCAGCAACAACAAGTAACGAAGGAGCTAATTTAGTAAAACCCTCACTAGACTTCAGACTAGATGTTGCAATTACCTCACAAATGATAGCCGCGGATAAAAATATCCAGTTCTTCATAGCTTTCTCCGGTTTTTATATCTCGCGCAAGAATATACTAATATTCAAGAAATAAGCAGTCTTGTTCTTTCAAAAAAACTGTGAGCACATGAAGCATCTAACGCCCGGCTCACGCGCCGGTTTGGAGCCGCGAAGCGACGGAAAATCGGTCGCTGTGCAGCCGATTGTTAATTGTTGATGCTCAGCGTCAACGGCACGTGAACACTGATTGAAATCCACTCATCATGCTGACCGATCTTCAAATCACATTTTTCTGGAAAGTCTGAAGAGGTAAAAATGTAATCAATGTGGTACGCCTTCTCGCGGTTCCGCTGCAAGAAGAATGTTGGCCTGGACTCATTGCCCTGCTCTTCCTCAAAGGCACGATGATACGCGCTCTTGAAACCCATCTCGCCGAGTTCAGCTACTACGTCTTAGTGATTCCACCATCGGTCCGGCTTATCCCACCGCACATTGCTATTAAAATCGCCGAGAATGATTGTCTTTGGCTGACTCAGATCTTCACGATGAATTTGAAGGTATTTCCAGAATTGCCCCATGTAGCCAAATGCTTCGTCATTCCGCCCCTTCGTCCAGACTGCCAGCACAGTGACATCTCTGTTGATAGTGAAAGGGAGAAAAAGCCTAAGATCGCCCCAAACACAGTTAGGCCACAATGACATACGTACTACACAGATTTATACGCATGTTTTACAACAAGGTGCTAACGGGGTTGTTAGCCCTTTTTCAAGGTTATAATCAAGGTTATAAACCTCCCCTATTGAAAACAAAAAAGCACAACTCGCTTGAGCTGTGCTTCCAATAAATAAATGAGAGCTGACAAATTACAAACGAATACCGCCGTCTATTTCTACCACGCGGCCAGTAAAAAAGTCGTTTTCGATAATATACTGAGCAGTATGGGCTATTTCAGCGGTTTCACCTAAGCGCCCTACAGGGGTTACTGCTAGCATGCGCTGTTTGGCTTCTGGCTTCATTGCATCGGTCATGGCGGTGCTAATAACACCTGGGGCAATGGCACCAACGCGAATACCAAAACGGCCAAGTTCTTTAGCCCATGTAGTGGTTAGTGCCACAACACCCGCTTTTGAGGCAGCATAGTTAGTTTGACCAATATTACCTGCACGCGCTACGCTCGACATATTTACAATTACGCCGCCTTTGCCTGATTCAATCATGTGGCTAGCCGCTTCGCGCCCGGCTAAAAATACACCTGTTAGGTTAACGTCAATCACTGATTGAAATTGATCAAGCGACATTTTTTTAACCACTTTGCCATCTTTGGCTTTTATAAACATGCCATCGCGTAAAATGCCGGCGTTATTAATTAATACCCCAATGTGACCAAAGTCACTATTAATGGTATTAAAAACGTCTTCAACTTCGCTCTCAACGGTTACATTAGCGCTGTAGCCTTTTATAGTACCCGTTACGCCTTGTAATGCAGATAGCTGCTCGGTTGCTTCATTTAACTGTGCTTGTGCCATATCAATTAAGGCAATATTAGCGCCCATTAAGGCAAACCTTTGCGCCATTGCAAAACCTAAGCCTTGTGCGCCACCGGTAATCACTACGGTATTATTTTTTATTTCCACGATACTTTCCTACTTCGAAAACAATTTAAAAATGGCACTAAAATCATCACTACCCGCACCTTGGTGCTGCATCATAGTGTATAAATTTTTAGCCATTGAGCCCATTGGCGTTAGTGAATTACTCTGCTGCGCTGCTTCCATAGCAAGGCCTAAGTCTTTAGCCATTAAATCAACCATAAAGCCAGGTTTATAATTATTACTTGCAGGAGCGGTATCCATAACACCTGGACAGGGGTTATAAAGTTCTAACGTCCAGTTTCGACCCGAGCTTGCGCTCATTATGTCGCTAAGTACTTTTGCGTCGAGGCCGTTATTAATGCCCATTTGAATGGCTTCACTGGTGCCTGCCATTAAAATACTCAACAGCATATTGTTACATATTTTGGCAACTTGCCCTGCACCAATATCACCAGCATGGAATATGTTTTTACCCATATCGACTAATACAGAATTCGCTTTATCAAATGCAGCTTGCTCACCACCAACGATAAACGTAAGCGTTCCTGCTGTTGCACCTGCTACACCACCCGAAACCGGTGCATCAACAAACGCAATACCTTGTTCGCCAAGTGCATGGCCTACATCACGGGCTGATTGTGCATCTATAGTTGAACAATCAATCACTAAGGTGCCTTTACTCAGTATTTTAATTAAACCCGATTGCTCGTCTGTGCCTAAATAAAGTGATTTAACATGTTTGCTTGCCGGTAGCATGCTAATTAGCACATCAACGTTGGTTGCACAGGCTTGTGCATCTTTTGCTGCACTGGCACCTTTTTCAACTAGCTCGTTCACTGCATTAGCACTTAGGTCGAACACGCTCACCGTATGGCCAGCTTTAATTAAATTAGCCGCCATTGGGCCGCCCATGTTACCTAAACCAATAAATCCTATATTGAGTTTACTCATCGCTTTACCCTTGTAAATTAAGTTGAGAAAAGTACGGCTCTAGCGGATGTTGCTCGCCAAAGCGATTTGCAAAAAAGCTCTCTACCACTTCTTTTGGTACATCAGCTAACGTTTTAAACTGCCAGTGTGGCGCACCGTCTTTATCGATTAGTAAGGCACGTACACCTTCTTGAAACTCGCCCACTTCAGCGGCACGAACCGACATCGCAAGCTCCATTTTAAAACACTCTGCCAACGTTTTACCTTTGCTGTGTTTGAGCTGCTCACTCACTAAGGCACAACTTAATGGGCAACCATGCGCCAACGATTTTTGTGCGCGTTGTAGCCATTTGTCATCAGTGGTTAGGTTTAAAATGTAATCTACCTGCTGCTCTAATGTGTCAAACTCACCAAGCTTTTGAATCAAGCTTAAGTTTGCTTTTAAATTACCTTTGGGCATACGACTAGAGTTGTTATCTAACTCAATTAGCAAGTTACTTAGCTTGTCGTGGTTTAAGCTTGCTGTTTTACCCCATTTTGTATTGAGTAATGCTTCAACAAGCTCTGGGTACTTATCGGCATTTACAAAGTGGTCGGCAAGCGATACAAGCTTAGCGTCTTCACAATTTATAGATGCCGAGGTCAGCCCTAAAAACAAACCAACATGGGCGGGCATTTTATGTAAAAAATAACTGCCGCCTACATCAGGGTAAAGCCCAATAGTTTGCTCTGGCATGGCAATGCGTGATGTTTCGGTAACCACACGATGACTGGCACCGGCCATTAAACCTAAACCGCCGCCCATTACAATCCCGTTACCCCAGACTAAAATGGGTTTGTTGTAACAATGAATAAGGTAATCGAGCTGATACTCTTGAGTAAAAAACTCTTCAACCAGTGAGCTCGGTTTACCTTCACTCATTGCTTTGTGTAAGCTCACTACATCGCCACCGGCGCAAAATGCTTTTTCACCTGCGCCTTTAAGAACCACTAATGCAATGTTATCGTCTTTGTCCCATTGCTGTAGTTGCGGCTCGAGTAAGCTGATCATTTCAAAATTTAACGCGTTTAATGACTTAGGCGCGTTAAGCGTAGCAAAACCAATGAGTCGGCCATTGTCTGTGGTTGCCGTTTCAAATACCACGGCAGCATCAGCTGAATTTAAACGGGTTAATTCACTCATTAGCCATTCACCCAATTAGCTTTGCGCTTTTCTAAAAAGGCGTTCACGCCCTCTTGCTGATCTTCGGTATCAAATAAACCAACAAACAGTTCACGTTCCAGTGGCAACGCATTTGCCATAGGTTGATGACGCCCTTTTTGAATCAATGTTTTACACGCAGCAACCGACGATGGGCTTTGCTCTGCCACTTGGTTTGCCAGTTTTAGCGCTGCTGCAAAACTTTCACCTTGTGCAACCACTTCTTCCACTAAGCCAATTTGTAGGGCTTTATCGGCTTTTAAGCGCTCACCGCATAAAATCATGCGTTTTGCCCAGCCCTCGCCAACAAGCCATGCTAAGTTTTGCGTTCCACCAGCACAGGGTAATAAACCCACTTTTGCTTCAGGCAATGCCATTTGTGCTTGCTCTTCTGCAATACGAATGTCGCAAGCAAGTGCTACTTCAAGGCCGCCACCCATTGCATAACCATTAATGGCTGCAACCGACACGCCTCTAAAATTAGTTAACGCTTCAAACGCTTCACCAAATACACATGACATATCTGCAGCGACACCTTTATCGCCACTGGCAAATACATTGAGGTCGGCACCGGCGCTAAAAAACTTCTCGCCTTCACCAGTCAGTACTAATGCATAAATATTTTTATTGGTATTTAATTGGTTAACCGTGTCTTTAAGCGCCACTAAGGTGTCTTTAGTCCAGGTATTCGCTGGCGGATTCGACATAGTTAAAATAGCTACATGGCCTTCAATAGTTAATTCAATGCTAGGATTTGACATACTAATCTCCTTATAAAACTTCGCTGGCTGATTCGGCTAAAATACGACGCGCAATAATCACACGCATAATTTCGTTAGTGCCCTCAAGAATTTGATGAACACGTACATCTCTAACATGGCGCTCAAGCGGGTATTCTTTTATGTATCCGTAGCCACCATGAATTTGCAGCGCGTCATTACAAACAGTAAAACCTACATCGGTTGCAAAGCGTTTAGCCATAGCACAGTAAGTGGTTTTTTCACTGTCGTTAGTATCAAGTTTAAACGCCGCTAAGCGCACCATTTGGCGTGCTGCTACAAGCTCGGTATTCATATCGGCAATTTTAAACTGTAGCGCTTGAAACGCAGCCAATGGCTTACCAAATTGGGTACGCTCTTTTAAATACTCACGTGCGGTATTAAGTGCCGCTTGGGCTGTACCAATAGAGCAAGTGGCAATATTAATACGGCCGCCGTCTAAACCTTGCATGGCGAATTTAAAGCCTTCACCTTCTTGGCCTAATAAGTTTGCGGCTGGAATACGCACATCTTCAAAGCTAATTAAACGTGTGGGCTGTGCATTCCAGCCCATTTTTTCTTCTGCTTTGCCGTACTCAATGCCTTTGGCATCTGCTGGTACAACAAACGCTGAAATGCCGCTTGGGCCATCTGTCCCTGTACGCGCCATGACCACTAATATTTCTGTTTCACCGGCACCTGAAATAAACATTTTTGAGCCGTTAATAACATACTCATCGCCATCGCGAACTGCTTTAGTTTTTAACGACGCAGCATCAGAGCCAGAACCTGGCTCAGTTAAACAGTACGATGCCAGTAATTCACCCATTACCAATTGCTCAACGTATTTGTCTTTTACTGCATCGGTGCCAAAGCTTGCGATCATCCAGGTTGCCATATTATGAATGGTTAACATTGCCGTTGTTGCAGTACAGCCCAGTGCAAGTTGCTCAAAAATAATGCTTGAATCTAAACGAGATAAACCTAAACCACCGGCTTCTTCTGGGGTGTATAAACCACAAAAACCAAGCTCACCAGCGGCTTTAATTGTGTCTTTTGGGAAAATATGTTCGCGATCCCACTTGGCTGCATGTGGTGCTAGTTCAGATTCTGCGAATTGACGCGCCGTTTGCGCAAAAGCTTGTTGATCTTCAGATAAGTTAAAGTCCATGGTAGACCTCTTGTTGTGTTTTGTTTGTTGTCGGTGCATCCCATCAAGGGAGTAATTAGTGAGGAGCGACAACACTGTGTGTTGTGCCCCTCTTTTTTATTAATTATTCAGTGCAATATTATTTAAGATTAATACTCATGTTTGGACCTGAGGCAATGTCATCCTCAAACCAACGAGAGGTAATAGTTTTAGTTTCTGTGTAAAAACGAATACCTTGTTTACCATAGGTGTGAGTATCGCCGTAGAATGAGCCTTTCCAGCCAGTAAACGAGAAAAATGGCAACGGCACAGGAATAGGCACATTAATCCCCACTTGACCCACTTCAATTTCGTGTTGGAACTTACGTGCAGCTGCACCACTTGATGTAAATAGTGAGGTACCGTTACCGTAAGGGCTTTCGTTAATAAGGGCGATGGCTTCTTCAAGGGTATCTACAAACATACACGCCAGTACTGGGCCAAAAATCTCTTCTTTGTACAAGTTCATCTCTTTGGTTACATCAGTAAATAACGTTGGACCTACCCAGTTACCTTGCTCAAACCCTTCAACAGTAAAGTCAGAGCCATCAATTAAACAGGTTGCGCCTTGCGCTTTACCATCGGCAATCAATGATAAAATACGCGCTTTTGCTGCAGGTGATGTTTGCGGACCATAAGCAGCGTCTGCATCATCCCAAACCCCTGGGCGTACACCTTCAAAGCCAGCTTTAATTTCATCAACCCAGTCTTTTGCTTGGCCAACAAATACCGCCACTGAAATACCCATACAACGCTGGCCTGCCGCACCAACTGATGCGCCTACTAAGTTATTAACAACATGCGATTTACTCGCGTCAGGCATAATCACCATGTGGTTTTTAGCGCCAACACACGCTTGCACACGTTTTAGGTGCTGTGTGCCTTTAGAATAAATGTATGCACCCACACCACACGAGCCAACAAACGAAATAGCGCGAACGGCTTTGTCTTCTAATAAGCGGTCAACTTGTGGTTTTGTACCGTGCACGACTTGTAACACGCCTTTTGGTGCACCGGCTTCAATAAATAGCTCAGCTAAGCGCATAGGCGTAAGTGGGTCTTGCTCAGACGGCTTTAAAATAAAGGTGTTACCACACACAATTGCCAGTGGGAACATCCAAAGTGGGATCATGGCCGGAAAATTAAATGGGGTAATACCTGCACATACACCCAGTGGTTGCATGTATGAATAGGTATCGATTTTACGCGCTACGTTTTCCATCGTCTCGCCCATCATTAACGATGGTGCATTAGCAGCTTGCTCAACCACCTCAATACCACGCCACACATCGCCTTTTGCATCTTCAAATGTTTTACCTAGCTCATGACAAATAATAGTGGCTAATTCATCATGGTTTTCTTTTAACAGCGCCGCGTATTTCATCATAATGCGCGCACGTTCTGTAATTGGTACGTCTTTCCAGGTTTTAAACGTTTCACTGGCAGAGGCAATAGCCGCGTCCATTTCAGCGTCTGTAGCACAAGGTACTTGCGCTAACACTTCTTGATTAGCAGGATTTACAACATCAATTAGTTCATTTGAAGTTGATTGAATAAATTCGCCGTTAATGAGTAAGGGTACTTGGTGCATAATTAAAATCCTATTGATTAAATTGGGGACCGCAGCGTTTTTGTTATAGTTGCTGCGGCTTTATTATTAGTTAAAGTGCTTCTACGGCCATGGCAACGGCTTCACCGCCACCAATACATAAAGAGGCTACGCCCTTTTTAAGACCCCGGTTTTTAAGTGCATGGATAAGTGTTACTAAAATACGCGCACCGCTAGCACCAATAGGATGACCTAATGCACAGGCGCCACCGTTAACATTAACTTTTTTCTCATCAAGCTTTAACTCGTTAATAGCTAGCATGGTAACCATGGCAAACGCTTCGTTAATTTCCCATAAATCAACATCTGCGGTTGTCCACCCTGCTTTTTCAAGCACACTGTTCATTGCACCAACAGGCGCTACGGTAAATTCACTGGGTTTTTGAGAATGCGTGCTGTGAGCAACAATTTTGCAAAGTGGTGTTAAACCCTCTGCTTTTGCTTTTGATTCGCTCATTAAAATCAGTGCTGCGCCACCATCTGAAATAGACGATGAGTTTGCCGCAGTAATGGTGCCGTCTTTTTTAAATGCTGCACGTAAACTTGGGATTTTTTCAGGGCGAGCATTACCAGGTTGCTCATCAATAGAAACGGTGACATCGCCTTTACGTGTTTTAATAGTGTGCGGTGTAATTTCGGCTTCAAAACTGCCATTTTCAATTGCAGCTTTTGCTTTAGTCAGTGAGCTTAATGCAAAATTATCCATTTGCTCACGGCCAATACCGTATTCATCGGCTGTGTCTTGAGCAAAACAACCCATTGCTTTATTGTCGTAAGCATCTTCAAGGCCATCACTCATCATATGATCTTTTATTTCACCGTGGCCCATACGCATACCGCCACGGGCTTTAGGAATAAAATAAGGCGCATTGGTCATACTTTCCATACCACCGGCAATGGCTGATTCAATAGAACCTGCTTTAATAAGGTCATTCGCTAACATGGTCGCTTTTAAACCCGAGCCACATACTTTATTAATTGTGGTAGCGCCTGTGCTTAGTGCTAGCCCTGCTTTAAGCATAGCCTGACGTGCAGGCGCTTGGCCTAAGCCAGCTGGCAATACACAGCCCATAATCACTTCATCAATTGCATCATTGCTTAACCCCGTTTGAGCAAGTGCACCTGCAATAGCTGTAGCACCTAGTTCGGTAGACTGCGCATCACTTAGTGCGCCCATAAATCCACCCATTGGGGTGCGTTTTGCTGCTACAATTACAACGCTTTCGAAAGACATAAAAGGCTCCATTTTCAATTAACGCAAACATGTTTTATTATGTTTAGCTTAATGTTTAAACTAATCTGATAAATACGAGCATACATAAAATTTACGTTTACGCCAACGTAAATCTAAAATCAACTTTCTAATTAGTGTAAAAACTGTAAAGCAAGCTTGCTAAAAATGTATTACAACCTCCATAAATGGCTTATAACGTTTATAAACACTCAACTTCTACTGTAAACCCGCCTTTATTTTGTACGTCTAAAGTATAACAATTAAATCGCACTTTACCTTTACGTAAACTTCACTTATATTGGTGATATTCGAATGAGGTAAACATTACAATGAAATCAGATAATCAAACAAACTTTGCAAATTCAGCCAACGAGCCGGCTAAAAACGAACAAACTTTTAGTATCAGCGAATTGGCTAAAGAATTTGATATTACTACCCGCTCTATCCGTTTTTACGAAGACCAAGGGTTAATATCGCCAGAGCGCAATGGCCAAACACGTATTTACTCAAAGCGCGATAAAGTACGCCTAAAGTTAATACTTCGTGGTAAACGTTTAGGGTTTACCTTGGCTGAAACCGGTCGTTTGTTTGAACTGTATGATGCAGACAAATCAAGCGCTAAACAGTTAGTTACTATGCTTGACCTCATCAGCGAAAAAAAGGCCGACCTATCTCAACAAATGGACGACATTAAAGTTGTACTAATGGAGTTGGTTACCGCAGAACGTCGTTGTCGCGACACGCTTAGCAAAATAGATGAATAAAATATAATAAACGTCATCAAACACACAGGAATGAATCATGAGCACTATTTCACTATATAAAGAAATGAATTTTGGTCTTGGCGAAACAGCGGACATGATCCGCAGTCATGTAAACAGCTTTGCCAGTCAGGAAATTGCCCCACTAGCTGAAAAAACAGATCTGGATAATGCGTTTCCCAATCAACTTTGGCCGCAAATGGGTGAAATGGGCGTTTTAGGCATGACCGTTGATGAAGAATTTGGTGGTGCGGGTTTAGGTTATTTAGAGCACGTTATTGCCATGGAAGAAATTAGCCGTGCAAGTGCCTCTATTGGCTTAAGCTATGGTGCGCATTCAAACCTGTGTGTTAATCAAATAAACCGTAATGGATCACAAGCACAAAAAGAAAAATACTTACCTAAACTAATTAGCGGTGAGCACATTGGTGCCTTGGCCATGAGTGAGCCTAACGCAGGCTCTGATGTTGTATCAATGAAACTTAAAGCCGAGAAAAAAGGCGATAAGTACATTTTAAACGGCAATAAAATGTGGATCACCAATGGCCCTGACGCAGATACACTGGTTATTTATGCAAAAACAGATTTAAACGCCGGCGCTAAAGGGATTACCGCCTTTATTGTAGAAAAAACATTCCCGGGGTTTTCTACCGCACAAAAACTCGACAAACTCGGTATGCGCGGATCAAACACCTGTGAACTGGTCTTTGATAACTGTGAAGTACCCGAAGAAAACATTTTAGGTAACTTAAACGAAGGCGTTAAGGTACTTATGAGTGGCCTTGATTACGAGCGAGTTGTTTTAGCTGCAGGCCCGTTAGGAATTATGCAAGCGTGTATGGACATTGTGGTGCCTTACATTCATGAACGTAAACAGTTTGACAGCCCGATTGGTCAATTTCAGTTAATTCAAGGCAAAATTGCCGATATGTATACACAAATGAATGCAGCGCGCTCTTATGTGTACACAGTAGCAAAAGCCTGTGACCGTGGTGAAACCACCCGTAAAGACGCAGCTGGCGCAATTTTATACGCTGCAGAGCTTGCAACTAAAATGGCGCTTGATGCAATCCAAATTTTAGGCGGCAATGGCTACATAAACGAATACGCAACAGGTCGCTTACTGCGTGATGCAAAATTATACGAAATTGGCGCAGGCACCTCAGAAATACGCCGCATGTTGATTGGCCGTGAATTATTTACTGAAAGCCGTTAAGGATTAATTTATGACGATTTTAAAATCGAGCGTTAATCCCCACGATCCTAGTTTTGTGCAAAACCACAAAAATATGTCGGCGCTGGTGGATGATTTACGCGATAAAGTTGCCAATATTAGCTTAGGTGGTGGCGCTGCACTTAAAGAGCGCCATGAAAGCAGAGGAAAGCTGTTTGTTCGTGACCGTATCAGTACTTTATTAGATGAAGGCTCACCCTTTTTAGAAATATCGCAATTTGCTGCATTTGGTGTGTATGAACAAGAGATACCTTGTGCCGGTGTGGTTGCAGGTATTGGTCGCGTAAAAGGCGTTGAATGTATGGTGATTGCAAACGACGCGACAGTTAAAGGTGGCACCTATTTCCCGCTTACTGTAAAAAAGCATTTACGCGCACAAGATATTGCTGAGCGTTGCCACTTACCGTGTATTTACTTAGTTGATTCTGGCGGTGCCAACCTGCCAGAGCAAGACGATGTATTTCCAGACAAACTGCACTTTGGGCGTATTTTTTACAATCAAGCACGTATGTCGGGTAAAGGCATTCCACAAATTGCAGTGGTTATGGGCTTATGTACCGCAGGTGGTGCGTATGTACCCGCTATGGCCGATGAAAGCATCATCGTAAAAGAGCAAGGCACTATATTTTTAGCAGGTCCACCACTGGTAAAAGCGGCAACCGGTGAAGAAGTTACCGCAGAAGAGCTTGGCGGCGCCGATGTTCATTGTAAAACATCGGGTGTGGCCGATCATTACGCAGAAAATGATGCGCATGCATTATCGATTGCACGCCAATGTATAGAGCGAATTAATTACACACGCCCTACCGCCCCATTATTAGATGACGTAAAAGCTCCCCGTTACGATATTAACGAGCTTTACGGCATTGTGGGTACTGATCTTAAAAAGCCATTTGATGTGCGTGAAGTAATAGCTCGCACTATCGATGACTCGTCTTTTGATGAATTTAAACGTTACTTTGGCGAAACACTGGTGACAGGCTTTGCCAGCATTTATGGCAACCCTGTGGGCATAGTGGCTAATAACGGTATTTTATTTAGTGAGTCGGCGCAAAAAGGCGCGCACTTTATTCAACTGTGTGCCCAGCGCAACATTCCATTGGTATTTTTACAAAATATTACTGGCTTTATGGTCGGTAAAAAATACGAAGCCGAAGGCATTGCTAAACATGGCGCTAAAATGGTGATGGCGGTGTCGTGTGCTGATGTACCAAAATTCACCGTGCTTATTGGTGGCTCTTATGGCGCCGGCAATTATGGAATGTGTGGCCGTGCATTTGAACCGACCATGATGTGGATGTGGCCAAATGCCCGTATTTCAGTCATGGGTGGTGAGCAAGCTGCAGGTGTTATGGCACAAGTTAAACAAGATGGATTAGCCCGTAAAGGCGAAAGCATGAGCGAGCAAGAAGTTAGCGATTTTAAAAAGCCAATTATTAGTCAATACGAACAACAAGGTCATCCTTATTATGCCAGTGCCCGCTTATGGGATGATGGCATTATAGACCCTGTCGATACACGTAATGTGTTGGGGCTTGCATTAACTGCAGCTAAAAATGCACCACAGCGTGAGTCTAAGTTTGGCGTATTTAGAATGTAACCGGAGCGCACAATGTCAGTAACACTACAAATAACAAAATCTAATGTGGCTGTACTCGTTTTAAGCCGCCCAGAAAAACGTAATGCATTTAATAGCGACGTTATCCATGAGCTTATTCAATGTATTGAACATGCTAATACGCTCGATATTCGTGCCTTAGTCCTCAAAACCGAAGGTAAACATTTTTCAGCCGGTGCCGATTTAGCCTGGATGAAATCGATGGCAGATAATAACTATAACGATAACCTAGCTGATTCAATGCAACTGGCTAAACTTATGCAAGTATTAGCACAGAGCCCGCATCCTACAATTTGTGCGGTACAAGGTGCCGCCTTTGGTGGAGCATTAGGGTTAATTGCCTGTTGTGATATTGCACTTAGTAAAGACGATGCACAATTTTGTTTAAGTGAAGTTAAACTTGGGCTAATACCTGCCGTGATCAGCCCTTATGTGATTAAGGCCATTGGTGAGCGTGCTGCACGCAGATATTTTTTAACTGCAGAAGTGTTTGATGCCCACACAGCAAAGCAACTGGGTTTAGTGCATCAAATTACTGGGAACTTAGAAACAGCCCTCGATAATTTGCTGCAAACCTTGATTGATAACGGCCCTATTGCCGTTAAGGCCGCAAAAGCACTTATTAACGATGTTGCCAATAAAGAGATAAACGAAGAGCTAATTGCACTGACTGCAGAGCGTATAGCTAAAATTCGTGTATCAACTGAAGGCCAAGAAGGACTGAGCGCCTTTTTTGATAAACGCCCTCCCCAATGGCAACTCTAGGACGCATTATGAACACAGTACAATTACAAAAAATTCTGATTGCTAACCGTGGCGAAATTGCCTGTCGTATTATGCGCACCGCAAAGCAAATGGGCTTAACCACGGTTGCGGTGTATTCAGATGCAGATAAAAACGCGCAACATGTAAAAATGGCCGACGAAGCTTACCATATTGGTGCTGCGCCAAGTAAAGATTCATACCTAGTCGCAGATAAAATTTTGCAGGTTGCTAAAGCCAGTGGCGCTGATTGCATTCATCCAGGCTACGGCTTTTTATCTGAAAACAGTGAATTTGCTAAAGCCTGTGAAGCCCATAACATTGCTTTTATTGGCCCACCAGCAACGAGTATTGAAGCAATGGGCTCAAAAACCCGTGCTAAAGAAATAATGGCCGCGGCAAACGTTCCTTTAGTACCTGGTTACTATGGTGATAAACAAGACCCTGCTTTTTTGCAATCTGAGGCTAAAAAAATTGGTTACCCTGTTCTTATCAAAGCGGCCTTTGGCGGTGGCGGTAAAGGGATGCGAGTGGTAGAAAAGCCGAAAGACTTTATAACTGCACTTGAAGGCGCCCAACGTGAAGCCATTGCCGGTTTTGGTAACGATTTAGTGCTATTAGAGCGCTACGTTAATCAACCTCGCCATGTTGAAGTACAAGTATTTGCAGATAATCACGGTAACTGTGTTTATTTGGGTGATCGTGACTGTTCGTTACAACGCCGACACCAAAAAGTGATTGAAGAAGCCCCTGCTCCAGGTTTATCTGATGCGCTGCGTAAAGAAATGGGCGAAGCGGCTGTACGCTGTGCATTAGCCATTAATTACCGTGGTGCCGGTACCGTTGAGTTTTTACTTTGCGGTAATGAATTTTTCTTTATGGAAATGAACACTCGCCTGCAAGTAGAGCACCCAGTGACCGAAATGGTAACCGGCGTTGATTTAGTAAATTGGCAAATTAATATTGCGGGCGGGCAAACACTGCCGTTAAAGCAATCTGATATTCAACTGCAAGGCCATAGCTTTGAAGCGCGTATTTACGCCGAAGACCCTGCAAATGACTTTATTCCGTGTTCAGGCACCATTGAAGCGTTACACGTCCCCGTTAATAGTGAATTTGTACGCATAGATACCGGGATTGCCCAAGGTGATGAAATAAGCCCTTATTACGACCCAATGATTGCAAAGTTAATTGTTCATGATGATAATCGCGAACAAGCGCTTTCTCGTTTGCAACAGGCGCTTGAACAATTTCATTTAGCGGGCTTTAGTACCAATATTGGCTTTTTACATAACTTAGCTTGCCACGAAAGCTTTAAACAAGGCGCGCCAAGTACACACTTTATTGCTGAGCAAGGTGATTCACTCGCTACGGTTGATGAGTCATTATTGCTATCAAGCCAGCTTATTGCTGCTTTTGCCTATTTAGAGTCGTTAAACACGCACCAAGCACAAAACAATAGTGCCAGCCCTTGGCAACAACTGAGTGGCTTTACTTTAAATGCACCGCAGGCAATTAAAATCCCATTTGTAGATTTACCGCTTAGCGCTATCAAAACAGCGCAGGGTTACAATGTGACACACAGTGCGGGCGTATACAGGGTTCAAGGGACGCTAAATAATGGTGTGTGCAACGTATTTATTAACGGTGAAAAGCACAGTGCGCATGTCAACATAACTGACAATGAAATTACTGTAATGAATAAAGCACTGCAAACTAAGTTTGAATGTGTTGATAAGCATTATATTAGTTCACACGAAAGTGACGCGCTGCCGCTCGCTGCGCCACTCAATGGCACGGTAGTAAAACATTTAATTGAAGTAGGTAGCACTATCACCAAAGGTGATGCCGTTGTTATTATCGAAGCCATGAAAATGGAATATACACTTAATGCACCACATGACGGCATATTACAGAGTTACTGCTTTGGTGAAGGTGAACTAGTTTCACACGGCGCACTGTTAGCCATTGTTGAAGATACGACTGTGCAGGAAGGTGCTTAATGAGTGCCTTTGCAAACAAAGTTCGTATTGTTGAAGTGGGTGCACGTGATGGTTTACAAAATGAAAAAACCGTCAGCACTGAAGATAAAGTAACACTAATTAATGCCCTCGCCGGTGCGGGATTAAAAGACATAGAAGCTGGTGCGTTCGTATCCCCAAAATGGGTGCCACAAATGGCAGACTCAAGCGAGGTGATCAATGCGCTTGACCTTCCAGAGATTAATTTAAGTGCCTTAACGCCAAATTTAAAAGGCGCACAAGCTGCGCATGCTGTTGGTATTAAAGAATTTGCTATATTTACGGCGGCCAGCGAAGCGTTTTGTCAAAAAAATATAAATTGCTCAATAGCGCAAAGTATTGATCGTTTTAGCGAGGTAATGACTTTTGCTAAAGCGAATAATATACGCGTTCGTGGTTATGTAAGCTGTGTTTTAGGCTGCCCTTATGAGGGAGACGTTGACCCTCAGGTTGTTTTAAACGTGGCACAAAAGTTATTAGCGCTTGGCTGCTATGAAGTGAGCCTTGGCGATACTATTGGTGTCGGCACCGCAGGTAAAGTGACTGAGCTGCTTACATTGCTGCTCAAGCATATTGATAAAAGTAAGCTTGCAGTACATTTTCATGATACATATGGACAGGCGCTCACAAATATTTACGCTGCCTTAAGCCTAGGTATTTCAACAGTTGACGCTGCCGTTGCTGGCCTTGGTGGCTGCCCTTACGCTAAGGGTGCGTCAGGAAATGTTGCCACCGAAGATGTTGTTTACTTACTGCAAGGGCTTGGCATTGAACATGGAATTGATTTAAAAAGGCTTGCACAAGCAGGTTGGCAAATTACTAATGCGCTTAATAAACAGCCTGTTAGTAAAGTTTCAGTGGCATTACACACACAATAATTGCAATAGCATAGAATGAGGAGTCACTCATGGCCGGTTTTGATAAAGTAGTTTCGAGTTACGAAGCTGCAATGGAAGGTTTAAAAGACGGCGATACTATCATCGCTGGTGGTTTTGGTTTATGCGGTATTCCCGAGGGACTAATAGCCCAAATTAAAAAAATGCAAACCAAAGAGTTAACGGTCGTATCGAACAATTGCGGCGTTGATGACTTTGGTTTAGGACTTTTATTACAAGACAAACAAATTAAAAAAGTGGTTGCCTCTTATGTGGGCGAAAATGCTCTTTTTGAACAACAACTACTTAATGGCGAAATTGATGTAGAGCTAACACCACAAGGGACTCTAGCAGAAAAAATGCGTGCTGGTGGTGCCGGTATTCCTGCTTTTTATACCGCCACGGGTTACGGTACGCCAGTAGCTGAGGGTAAAGAAATAAAAGAATTTAATGGTCGCCCTTATATTTTAGAAGAGTCAATCACGGGTGAATTTGCCATTGTAAAAGCATGGAAAGCAGACCGCTACGGTAATTTAGTGTTTCGCCATACCGCAATGAACTTTAACCCAATGGCTGCAACCGCAGGTAAAATTACCGTTGCTGAGGTGGAAGAGATAGTTGAACCCGGTGAACTAGAGCCAAGTCAAATTCATACCCCTGGCATTTTTGTAAATCGCGTGATCAAGGGTAACTTTGAAAAACGTATTGAACGTGTTACCACACGAGATTAAGCAGGAGCACTTAAAATGGCATTATCACGTGAACAAGTCGCAATGCGCGTCGCTCAAGAGCTACAAGATGGGTACTATGTTAATTTAGGCATAGGTATTCCGACACTCGTCGCAAACTATGTACCCGATGGCATAGAAGTTATGCTACAGTCCGAAAATGGCCTATTAGGTATGGGTGAATACCCAACCAAAGACACAGTAGATGCAGATATGATCAACGCGGGTAAAGAAACCGTGACGGCAGCTACCGGTGCAGCTATATTTAATAGTGCAGATAGTTTTGCCATGATACGGGGTGGTCATGTAGACTTAACGGTTCTGGGTGCATTTGAGGTAGACCAAAACGGGTCTATAGCCTCATGGATGATCCCTAAAAAATTAATAAAAGGCATGGGCGGAGCAATGGATTTAGTTGCTGGTGCAAAAAACATTATTGTTACTATGACCCATGCGAGTAAACACGGCGATTCCAAATTATTAGAAAGCTGTACGTTACCGCTGACGGGCGTTAACTGTGTTAAAAAAATAGTAACCGATTTAGCTGTATTAGAAGTTAAAGACGGCGCATTTCATTTGCTAGAACGCGCACCAGGCGTATCAGTTGATGAAATTATTAGTAAAACGGCAGGTAAGTTGCTTGTCGACGGTGATATTCCTGAGATGGTGTTTTAAACCACTCACAATTTCACCCTGTACCGACCTCATTCCCAGTGCCAATGGCGCTGAGTTACCCAAAATCCCTCGCAAGAGGGATTTTTTTTGCCTTTATTTTAGTTTTTGCACTATAGTGAGAATTTAACGCACCACTTAGGTGAATTCACCCTAATAAAAAAATTAAATAACTGATATAGTTAGCTTTTATTTTTGGTTTAATAATTGCCTGTAATAAGGTGATTGAAATAACTTTATATTGGATACCATGCAAACACCTATTCGCGGCCTTCGCTCTTTTTGTTTTGCCGCAAAAAGCTTAAGTTTTAAACATGCCGCCAAAGAGCTGTATTTAACGCCATCGGCGGTCAGCCATCAAATAAAGCAGCTAGAAGAGCAGCTGGGCATTGATTTATTTCAAAGGCAAACCCGTTCCATAAGCTTAACGCCAGCTGGTAAAAACTTTTTTGAAGCGATTTACCCCATTATAAATATGCTGGAAAGCACCATCACCGAATTTAGTCAGTTACAACAAAATGTAAATTTAACCATTACCCTGCCCGAGTTCTTTGCCAGTGAATTGCTAATGCCTAAACTGAGTGAGTGGACGAGTGAGCATCCTAATATTAATTTACACATGGACACCCTTAAAACACGAAAAGAGTTGACTCGCCAAAGTGATTTATCAATCATTTTATCTTCAAGCAAACCGCTTGATGGGCTAGCTACTGAGTTATTTAATTTAGAATATATTCCAGCGTGTAATAAAAAGCTGCTCGATCAGTGGCAAAACGATCACTGCCAGGCGCTCAATCAAGTGCCGCTTATTGTTCACAAAGCCCGGCCTTGGGCATGGCACCAATGGGCTGAAAAAGTCGGTATTGATGACTTTTCCCCTGCACAAATTATTCAAATAGACAGTATGTTTGGCGTAGCACGGGCTGCACAGCAAGGTATGGGCATTGCACTTATTCCTTTGCCAATAAGTCAAAGCTGGCTGGATGAGCAATGGCTCTACAAACTGTTTGAGCAACCACTAACAACAAAAGACAAATACTATTTAGTTCAGCATGGCTCAAGTACCGCTAATCACCCTCTCGATTTGTTTGCAAAATGGGTGATTAACACCTTTAGGCAAACTAAATAGCAGATTCAAATAAGCGCTCCTTGTTGAGCGCTTATTAGCTAATTTTAAAGTGTGCAACTTTTATTTTTAAAATTCCCCTACCGGAACAACAACAAAAGCGACTATTTATCAGTGATTTATTTATTAAAAAAATCTAAAACCCCATAAGTTAGTTTTTTTCACTTATTAGTTTTGTTTTTATCGCTTGTCGAAATTGAGTAAAAGCTCTAAAGTTAACTCAACCAAACGGCAACACGCTAAAAAATATAAAACGTGTTACTTAAATCAGATTTCATTAGTTTGTAACAACGAGCTAGTAAAAAAGAATCTTTATTGTGTGTGAAGATGTTGTCAGTGTAAAAAACAGCTCAAGTTCGGTGGTGACTTAGCTTGAGTTGTTTTTATTTTTACCCTTACACCCGCCAATAAACTTAAGAATCTTTATTGTGTGTGAAGATGTTGTCAGTGTAAAAAACAACTCAAGTCCGGTGGTGACTGAGCTTGGGTTGTTTTTATTTTCATTCTCATCAACAACAATAAGCCAGAGTTAGTTTTGTACTAATACAACCCCCCGAATCTTTGTTGTGTGTGAAGATGTTGTCAATTGAAATGCAGCGACCGTTAAGTATCTACTTAACCTGAACTTTGGTTAAGAGATTTACTAACGTATTGAATCAAAATTGATATTTATGTTTATTTTCTCTAGCCAGAGATTTCCAGTGAAAACAAGGCGAAATTACGCGTCAATAGCTCGCCTATTGCAAGTAAATTCAACGTAGTTAGCGCTGTAAATAGCT
>NZ_PNCN01000294.1:0-223 GCF_005886135.1 Pseudoalteromonas sp. S4741
TAAAAAAGAATATTAGGGAGAGAATATAAGCATATTTTTAATTTTTTTTAAGCCACGATAAATTTAATATAAAATGTAATATTATTGTTTACTTTAACAAAGTGATTATATAATTAATCTAACTATATCTCGCTTATATCAAATTGCATTTGTCACGGTAGTTACGATAAAGTTAATTTTTATGTTTGCTCCCTTAAAATATCTTACAAACAAGCTCATATAT
>NZ_PNCN01000295.1:0-240 GCF_005886135.1 Pseudoalteromonas sp. S4741
TAGCGTTACCAATTAACTAAAAAGGGCCAATTTGGCCCTTTTTTAATGCTTAATTATTTTGTTACTTTATCTAAAAAAGCCTGCCTTTCAGCGAGCGTTGCTTGTTGCCACCAAAAGTAGAGCATATTTGCCGCACTTGGCATGCCTTTTCCATTAATTGGCGTAATCGGTTTAATGGGACGACTCGGTTTTTGCGGGCCCGCGGGGGTTGCTGTTGGTTGCTGGTTCACCTGTGCGCTT
>NZ_PNCN01000296.1:0-270 GCF_005886135.1 Pseudoalteromonas sp. S4741
TAATCAAACCTGCAATAAAACTGTTAGATGGACTGTTATTGGCATCATTTTGGTTGTTTTCATCAAGCTTAATAAGCTCACCTTGGCGTCCTTCACATAACTCACATAAGGCGATGGTGTTTTCTTTTGAGGCTGCCCCTTCTTATTCTACTCGTTGATTGGTTCGTAAGCTTACATCGCAGACATCGGCAGGGTGTTGTTGAATCCAATAGAATGTGTGCCGAAGGGACTTTACCGTTGGAGGGGTTTCTTGACTTTTTCAGTGTTCCT
>NZ_PNCN01000297.1:0-265 GCF_005886135.1 Pseudoalteromonas sp. S4741
GTGCCTTTCATAATGTCCCATACCCTATTCCACCTCCGCACCTAAACATTAAGAAGGAATTTTCAAAGATTCAAACAGTACGCAAAAGACAAGGTATGGCCGGAGCGTGAAAACTTGCGAAGATTCCTCACTTATAAAAAACTGATTGTTAATTATACTTAGGCCTATATGAGCAAGTACTAAATTGTACTATTGGTGCTATCTACACAATCACACAAATTAATACAAAACTGTACAAGTAATAATAAACTCTTCAAATTCATCT
>NZ_PNCN01000298.1:0-262 GCF_005886135.1 Pseudoalteromonas sp. S4741
AGTTTTGTACAATCCTAATGATACATTTTGTTTAGAGCGAGAACCTGATGATAATCAGTACACCTTAGATCATTATTTTATAAAGATTCTGAATATAGCAAAAATTATGAAAACACATTCAGCTAAAGATGAAGCACTAACAAGAACAGCTTATATGTATGACTGTTAAGTGCAGTTAAAATCTATAATTGGAGGCTTAGTCAGTGAGGCGATTATTGAACGGAATTGATCGGTGTCAGTTTAGTGGGCAACGGCTGACCCA
>NZ_PNCN01000299.1:0-266 GCF_005886135.1 Pseudoalteromonas sp. S4741
GCAAACTCCACTATACATGCAAGCCATTGCATAGCCCTAAAACGGTCTTGTTTATATATGCCCCAGCCAATCATACTAAATTGCACCGCCGAGAATAAAATAACCGCTCCCATACCGGTATCAAGCTCGATATTAGCAACAGAAAAACACAGCTCATATATCAATAAGCTAGCACTGCTTCGCCAACGGCCATTATCGTTAATAATAGTATTACTTAACTTCGCTTTTTTATTTTCCGGCCTAGTGTAGATCACCTTAATAATGTA
>NZ_PNCN01000300.1:0-360 GCF_005886135.1 Pseudoalteromonas sp. S4741
AATTAGCGCTCATTCGCCATAGAGCCAGAAGTATTATTGCTTGATGAACCAACCACAGCACTCGACCCAATTTTAACTTAAGTGATTGAAGAACTATATACTGTTTTTAAGAATAAATTTCCTGTGGTTATTGTTACTCAAAACATGCAACAAGCAGCGCGGGTATCAGATAAAAACGATTTTATGTATATGGGTGATCTCATTGATTATTCACATACAAATACCTTATTTACAACACCAACGAAGAAAAAAAATGAAGATTATATAAACGAACTCTACGGCTAGTCGGGTTATAACGCTAAAACAATTAATTTATATATAAGGTCATTATGGATCAGAACATTAATATACATATTTAGT
>NZ_PNCN01000301.1:0-213 GCF_005886135.1 Pseudoalteromonas sp. S4741
TCGGTGGCGGTTTCCCAATTGTCGCTATGATAACAACCACTGAAATTGCACTGCACCTCAAAGTAGGTACTGATGGTTGTACTTACGGCGGTATCGCATTAGCGTGTGCAGTAGCAGAAGCAGCAGTTTATACTGATAATATCCGATATGTATTAGCGGGCGTTAAAGCAAAGTAGGCGTTATTTACTTAGCTATTAAATGCCATTAACGTTA
>NZ_PNCN01000302.1:0-272 GCF_005886135.1 Pseudoalteromonas sp. S4741
AACTACCCTTGATTTTGTAACTAGGTTTGCCCATTGTGATTTATTGGCGCCACCACAGGTACTCCAGCGGCGGCTAGCTCAAAAGCATAGTCATGCTCTTCTTGAATTTGCGCTTTGCTCCAGCGCTCAGGGCGATAATACTTAACGACGTAACGCTTTGCACCCTCGGCCACAAATAGATACACCCGATTCTCGTAGCTATTTAGCGCTAACAACCCTGACTCAGGAAAAATATCCACGCTTTCTATGGCATCCTAAATAAGATCGGGGGT
>NZ_PNCN01000303.1:0-265 GCF_005886135.1 Pseudoalteromonas sp. S4741
CAAGAAATTGTGAATGAAATAACGAAATCGAGTAACACGACAGCTTCGGTAAGGCAGAACTTAGCGGGACGATGTCAAAAGTTAGGGGATTTAGTCGGTCAGTTTAAAATATATATAACAATTAGCTATTAATTGCTTTAAGAAGCCGTGACTTATTTAGTTACGTCTTTATTTTGCATTATTTTTAGCAAAAGCGCAATAGTTTATATACTGCTACATCTATAAATATTTAACAGAACATATATTTTTTTAATATTTTTATTAA